>NZ_DASRXP010000059.1:0-14511 GCF_035687465.1 Kribbella sp. | reverse complement strand
CGGGGGTGGGTCGAAGGTGTTCGCCACGGTCTGGCTGATGGTGCCGGCCGCGAAGCCCGAGCTGTAGTACGAGGGACCCGTGTACCAGTAGGGATCCGGCGTGATCCGCCCCGCCGCGACCAGTTGGGCGCAGACGCGCTGCCAGCGATCCGCCAGGTCGAAAGCGATTGCCCACGGCAAGTACCTGCTGAAGATGTCCTCGCCCTCCTCGAACCGCAGCTGGTCCGCCTCGGCCGTCGCCAGGTACGTCCGGAACCCGATCAGCTGGTCCGTCACCGCGCGACCGACCGGATTGCGCTGCCCGCGGGCCCGCTTGCTGATCCAGATCACCATCGCAACGATCACCGCCACCACGGGGATCACAATGACCATCGCTCTGCCGAGACCACCCGTCGCCGCGCCGATCGCAGTACCGGCTATGCCTGCACCGAAGACCCAGATGCCGACCATGGCCAGGCAAGCGCAGCGGGCTCCACTGGCAAAGCTCGATCCACCGCCTGCCCGCGGCATCCGCAGGTACCAGTTGCGCGCCTTGATCTGCTGGCGCAGCGCCTCGATCATCGCGTCGTGCGCCTGGCGCATCGAGGTGTCACCGGTCGGACGCCGCTCCAGTGTGATCTCAGCACCCGGCTGCAGCGACGGGTAGAGGTTCTGCAGCAGCACCTGCTCATGCGGCGCCGTGGCGACGGCAGGGTTCAGCAGCACCGCCCGCTGCTCCTCTCCGGAGTTGTCGATCCGGAGCGCTCCGCGGACGGCCAGATCGATCAGCGTGGCCGCGGTCTCAGTGGTGTTCGCCTTCGCGTCGATCAGCAGACCGCCCTCAGCGACCGGGATCCTCGGCGGTGCGAACGCGACCGGGATCTGGTCTTCACGCAGGTAGTCCTTGACCGCCGCGACCGACGAGCCGGCCGGCGGGATCGTGCCGGGCGGTGCACCATCGAAGCGCTGGTCGAGGTTGCCCTTCCTGGAGTACAGCACCGCCGCGATGATCGCCCCGAGCGTGACCAGACCGGACCCGATCACTCCGGGCACGGAGATTCCTGAGCGCTCGAACCAGGTCGGCGGCTCCACCACAATTGGAGCGTCGTTCGCGACCACCCCGGCACGGATCCCGGCGACGATCGTGAGCTGCTCGCCGCGGTCCAGTCCGGATGCACCGAAGACGCCACGCCCGCCGACGACGGACTTCTGCTGGCAGCTCGTCGTCGATCCAGGCGGTCCGGCGAAACAGTCGACCTGCTGGACTTCCTCCGGCACGGTCACGTTGACCTGGACCTGCCGGATGGTCGCGTCCCAGCCGGAACCTGTCGCATCCCAGTAGAGCTCGCTGTGGTCATTGAAGTGCCGCAGCGCGCCGCGTACGTCGTACTGGATCACGTAGGTCGCCACGCGTCCGGAGATGGTCTCGTCGGCCGAGCCGATCTTGATCTGGATGCTCTGCTCGCGCTGGGTGTCGGTCTTGGTCGTGCTCTCGCTGAACTCGGCGCTGGCGCCGCTCGGGCTGGCGACCTCGATGTCGGAGATCTCGTACTTCTGGTCCATGGAGTCGTCGTCCTTATAGACCTCACGCGTGACCAGGTTGCGGTAGATGCCGTGCCGGCCGGAGCTGCCGAACTGGTAGTTGATCGTCTCCTTGACGTGCAGGACGCCGTCGGTGTTCACGGTGTAGTCGAGCTGCATGAGCTCCACCACGTCACCGCTGTCCGCGTAGCCCGTAGTACCGGCCGAGGCCGGGCTGCTGCTCGCGAAGCCGGTCAGAACCAGGCCGGCGAAGAGAGTGATGACTGCGGTGAAGAATCCCCTACGCATGCGGCGACAGTAACGGTCGTTCAGTCCAATCCGGCCGCACGGATCGCCGCCTCGACCAGATCCGCCGCCGTGGTTTCCCGGGTGCGGCGGCCGCGGTCGTAGTACTGGGTGGTGGAGATGCTCGCGTGGCCAACATCGGCCTGCACATGCTGGATCCGCGCGTCCTGCTCGAGTGCGATCGTCACGTACGCATGCCGCAGCGCATGAGGATGCACCCGATCCGCGACATCCGCCAGCTCAGGACCAGCCTGTACTGCGACTCGCCGGAGCAAGGCGTTCACGTCGAAGCGGGAGCAGCGTCCACCGTCGCGGGTCGCGATCAAGGGGCTCGTGGTCGCACTGGTCCGGCCGCGCAGGGTCGGTGTGGCGGCGCCTCCGGCACGGTCACGCTCGGTCAGGTAGTTCTTCAGGGCGGTGGCGGCGAGGTTGGTGAGGTAGACCTCGCGGTGGACGCCGCCCTTGCCGAGGACGCGCAGCATCGGCTCGCCGCCGGAGACCATCAGGTCGTCGCGGTCCAGGTTCACCAGTTCGGACACGCGGAGGCCGAGGGTCAGCAGGGCGACGACGGCAACCGCGCGGGCGGCGTACAGGTCCTTGTGGCAGGTGCGGTTCGGGAGGCGGGCTGCTGCGTCCAGGAGCGCTCGTAGTTGGGCTGCGGTGAGGCGGATCGTGGGTGAGGCGTCGCGGGAGCTGCGGTTGAGACCCAAGCGGGCGCGGTTGAGTGCGGCGGGGTTGGCGGGGACTACGCCGGTCTCGGTGAGGTGCCCGTAGAAGGCCGACAGCGTCGAGAGCATGCGCTGCCTGGTCCGCGTCTCCGCACCGGCAGCGTCGAGCGTGTGCAACCACGCCTTCACCTCGGTCCCTGTCGCCGCCCGCGGATCCAGGTTGCGAGCCGCACACCACCGGAACCAGGCCAACTGATGCAACGGCCCTTCCTTCCCCACCGGCGGCTTCCGCTTGTTCCCCGGTACTGCGCTGTCGGTGGTCGGGCTCAGCGCATCCACCCACGCGGTGGGCAAGCCGAGCGCATACGCATAGGTCCGCCGAGTACCGGCGTTGGCGTACTGACTCAACCACTCAGCAATCTGCCCCCTCAGCACTCCGGCATCCCCGACCCCGGGCCAGTTCTCCGGATCAGTGAGCGGTGTGGGCAGTTCGGCGGTGGGCACGAGGGTGATTCTTGCTCACGGCACCGACAGTCCGGCGGTCCCACACCAGGCGCAGACAGCGGGCGCTGTGTTCAGGTTCGGCTGCGGTTGGCGAGTGTGGCTTCGAGGCCGTCGAGGAGGATCCGGAGGCCGAACTCGAAACTCTCGTCGGGGGCTGCGCCGTACTCGGCGGCCGGCGTTTCGAGGCGGGCGCGGAGCCGTGGGAACTCCGCTGCGACGTCAGCTGCCTGCTTCATGGTCTCCTCAAGCTGTTCCTCGGCGTCCCCTCCGTCCCGGCTGAGCCGCCGGGTGAGCGAGGCGGCGGCGGAGGCGCCGAGGGCGTTGCCGAGTACGTAGGTGAAGACGGAAGCCGCGGCCTGGTCCGCTTCCGCGCCGACGAAGCCGGCCGCTTCGTACACAGCGAGGCTGTGGTCGTCGTGCCGCGCCTTGCTGGCGCCGTACAGGACGTGAGAGGCGAAGGCCTGCACGAGCCAGGGGTGTCTGGTGAGCATCGCGAACAGGTCGGTGGCCATCTGGGTGGCGGCCGTAAGCCAGTCGACCGTGCCGAGGTCGGGCAGCCTGATCTCGTCCCAGACCTGATCGCCGGCTAGGACGACGAGATTGTCCTTGTTGTTGACGTGCCAGTAGACGGCCGTGGCGGCCGAGTCGAGCCGCTTGCCCAGGCTGCGCATGTTGAGGCCTTCCAGGCCTTCGGCATCGAGCAGCTCGACGGCGGTCCGGACGATCTGTTCCCGGGTCAGGGTGTCGCGTGGCATGCCCTCACGATAGGGCACCCAGGCGGGCCTTGCACAAAGTTCAAGATTCGACTTGCACATAGTTCAAGTACTGGGCTAGGTTCACTTGAACAAAGTGCAAGTCAATCCCCAGCGCACCAAGGAGAACCGCCATGAACGTCCTCGTCGCGATCGTCCAACTGCTCGTCGCCTGCGCCTTTCTGAGCATCCCGCTGGTGCGTCACCGCTTCGGACCCGGTGCCCAGGTGGCCGCTGAGGCGGAACTGGCGCGCCAGGGCGTACCGGGCACCGTTCTGGCGGAGAACAAGATGCGGTTCGACGCCGGCGGCCACGAGACAGCCGCACCGGTCACGGTGGCCGCGGTCATGGTGGCCCTGGCCGGGCTCAACCTCGCCGCCAGCGCCTGGGCGAGTCCTCTGACCTGGATCTTCCAGTCGCTCGTGCTGGCGATGAACTTCCTCATCCTGTACAGCAACCTGACCGCCGCCAAGTCCGTGCAGGCGGCCTTCGCTCGCAAGGGCGACCCGCTCCTTCAGCGCATCAACGTGCCGGCTCTGCTCAAGGCCGCCGAGAACGCCTTCCCGTCCTGGGTCTGGGTCCTGCAGAACGTCCGTCACGTCGTCGTGTTCGGCGGCTCGGCCGTCGCCCTGGCCGCGCTGGCCCTCGCCTGACCGCTGGGTTCGACGTCGCACCAACGAAACACTGGTTTCGTTGGTAGGTGGTTTGGTTTTCGAAACGCCGAACCGGTTTCGGGGTTTGTACCCTACTAACTCATAGGGTTCCGGGCATGAATGGTGAGGCTGGGCGGTGCGGGTACAGCAAGTGCCGGGCTGAGTTGCCGGGACCGGGGATGCAGGGCGGACGGCCGCGGAGTTTCTGCCGGGATACGCGCTGGGAAGGCGGACGGACCTGCGCTCAGCTGGCTCGGGCGGAGCGGGAGGCGCTCGGCGCCCTCGGGCTGGATGCGGGGAGCGCGACCTTCCGGCTGGACGCGGATCGGCTCCGGGAGCAGCTGGACGACGTACGCGGACCGGTTGAGGCTCTGACAGAGGCGCTGGCGGCCGTGACGACTCGGCTCGATGAGGTGGAGGCTGCGGCTGTCGCCTCCGTGGAAGCTGCACATGCGCAGGTCGCCGAGGCCGAGCGTGCGCGTCTGGCCGCGGAGGAAGCACGGGAACAGGCCGAGCACCGTATGCGGCAGAGCACGATTTCGGCGGAGCGGGCTGCCAACGAACGAGCTGAGGCAGTAGAGCGGGCGTCGGCGGCTACCCGCCAAGCGATGGAGGCGACCGAGGCGCTGGGAGCTGCTCGCCAACAGGCTGAGGAGGCGACCACCTCCCGCCGTACCGCCGAAGCCCAAGCCGCCCGAGCAGCTGAACGAGCCGCCGGCACCGACCGCCAACTCCGCGAGATCGCGGTCCTGGCCGAACGCGCCATCGTCGAACGAGACGCCGCCCGCGCCGCTGAAGCAGACCGCCGAGTCGAATCCGAGTCCCTCCGAGCAGACCTCGCCGCAGAACGCGCCCACCTCCGCGACGCCGAAGCAGCCGTCACCACAGCTGAACAATCCACCGCCCGAGCCGAAGCTGACTGTGCTGCCGCAGAGGGGGCGGGATTGCGGGCCGTCGCCGACGCCGAGCGGGCCTTGGCAGACCTCCGCATCCAGTCCGACCACGATGCGAAACAAGCCCGCGCGGAACGCGCAGTCCTGACCACTCAACTGACCGAGCAAAAGCGCCTGGCTCAGGAGCAAGCCCTCCAGGCCAGGACTGAAATCGAAACCCTGCGGGCCGATCCTGCCCGCGGCAAAGCCCCGCGCCTGCACCCCGACGACCTCCAGGCAGTGATCGCCGCCCTCACTCCGGCTGACCAACCTGCCCGCCCTTTGCTCACCTAGAGCGGGGAGGGTCTTGTGCTCGGATGGTGCTTGGGGGAATGGTGGGCTAACTAGGAGGAACGTCATGGCAGACAAGACGAATACTTCCCAGGGCGCCGGAGCTGCTCCCACCGCGGATCATCCGGGCGCCATTCGCAACGTGGTGCTGGTCGGCTCCTCCGGTGCCGGCAAGACCACCCTCGTCGAGGCCCTGCTGGTGGCCTCCGGGGTGCTGTCCAGACCGGGCGCCGTCCTGGACGGCACGACGGTCTGCGACCACGACGATGCGGAGATCCGGCAGCAACGTTCGGTCGGCCTCGCCCTCGCTCCCCTGCCGCACAACGGCATCAAGCTGAACCTGATCGACACCCCCGGTTATGCCGACTTCATGGGTGAGCTCCGGGCCGGGTTGAGAGCGGCAGATTGCGCTCTCTTCGTGATCTCGGCGAACGAAAGCGTCGACGAGCCGACCAAGGCGCTCTGGCAGGAGTGCGACCAGGTCGGTATGCCGCGAGCCGTCGTGATCACCAAGCTCGACCACGCCCGGGCGAACTACGAGAACGCGCTCTCTGCTGCTCAGAACGCGTTCGGCGACAAGGTCCTGCCGCTCTACCTGCCCGCTGGTGACGGGCTGGTCGGGCTGCTGTCCCAGACGCAGTACGAGTACTCCGGCGGCAAACGCACCACGCACGCCCCGGACCCGGCGTACGCGGATCAGATCGAGGAACTCCGCGGCACCTTGATCGAGGGGATCATCGAAGAGTCCGAGGACGAGTCGCTGATGGAGCGCTATCTCGGCGGCGAGGAGATCGACCAGGACATCCTGATCGAAGATCTGGAGAGAGCGGTTGCTCGCGGATCCTTCTTCCCGGTGATCCCGGTCTGCAGCGGCACCGGCGTCGGCACCCTGGAGCTGCTCGAGATCGCGACCAGCGGCTTCCCCTCTCCCCCGGAGCACCAGTTGCCCGAGGTGTTCACGCCGCACGGAGTACCGAAGAAGGGCCTCAGCTGCGATCCGAACGGCCCCCTGCTCGCCGAGGTGGTGAAGACGACCTCGGACCCGTACGTCGGCAGGGTCAGCCTGGTGAGGGTGTTCTCCGGCACCATCAGGCCCGACACGACGGTTCACGTGTCGGGCCATTTCACGTCCTTCTTCGGCGAGACGAACAGCCACGCGGACCACGACGAGGACGAGCGCATCGGCACCCTCTCGTTCCCGCTCGGCCGGCAGCAGCGCCCCGCGACCGCGGTGGTGGCGGGTGATCTCTGCGCGATCGGCCGGCTGACCCGGGCGGAAACCGGGGACACGCTCTCCGACAAGTCCGAACCGCTCCTGCTCAGGCCCTGGACGATGCCGGAGCCGCTGCTGCCGATCGCCGTACAGGCTCATGCGAAGACGGATGAGGACAAGCTGTCGGTCGGTTTGCAGCGGTTGGCGGCGGAGGACCCGACGCTGCGGATCGAGCAGAACCCGGAGACCCACCAGATCGTGCTGTGGTGCATGGGTGAGGCGCACTCGGACGTGGTGCTCGACGCCCTGGCCAACCGGTACGGCGTGACGGTGGACACCGTGGAACTGCGGGTGCCGCTCCGGGAGACCTTCGGCGGGAAGGCGAAGGGCCACGGGCGGCATGTGAAGCAGTCCGGCGGACACGGCCAGTACGCCGTCTGCGACATCGAGGTGGAACCGCTGCCGGAGGGCAACGAGTTCGAGTTCGTCGACAAGGTGGTCGGCGGTGCGGTGCCGCGACAGTTCATCCCCAGCGTGGAGAAGGGGATCCGCGCGCAGATGGAGAGGGGCGTCAACGCCGGCTATCCGGTGGTCAACATCCGGGTCACGCTGCTCGACGGCAAGGCGCACAGCGTGGACTCGTCGGACATGGCGTTCCAGATGGCCGGTGGGCTGGCGCTACGCGAGGCCGCGACGGCGACGAAGGTGAATCTGCTCGAACCAGTGGATCTGGTCTCAGTACTGGTGCCGGACGAACTGGTCGGCGCGGTGATGAGCGACCTGTCCGGGCGGCGGGGACGCCTGCTCGGCACCGACAAGGTCGGCGACGACCGCACCTTGGTGAAGGCCGAGGTCCCGCAGGTAGAGATCACCCGCTACTCCATCGACCTCCGCTCGCTCTCCCACGGCTCCGCCTCCTTCACCCGATCCTTCGCCCGCTACGAAGCGATGCCAGACAACGCGGCCTCCCGAGTCAAAACCACCGCCTGACCACACACATGAGTACGGCCCGGACCTGCCGGGGCTTGGCAGGACCGGGCCGTACTGGTGGGGGGTGGTACTGGTGGGATAGAGGGTCAGGGCGCCAGGGCGATGTGGCGGGCGTGGACCTCGATCTCGCCGTCTCCGCCGCGGAGCAGCAGCCGGTAGCTGAAGGCATCCCGCTGCACGTGGGCGGGACGGAGTTCGTCGCTGGCGGCGCGCTGGGTGAGGATGTGACGGATGCGGGGGCTGACTCCGCCGAGTGCCATCCGGCGACCGTCGGACAGTTCGAGAGCGATGCCGTGGGCTGACCTCGAGATCATCAGCACGTGGCCGACATCGGTGCCCACGTACGTCGTCAGCTGTCGTTCCAGCCGACGCAGTTCCTCCAGCGCGACCTCCTCGAGGTGCGAGTCGAGTTTGCGCAGTTCGGACTCACCGAACGCGTCCTCGAAGGGGTCACCGCTCAGGCGGCCCCGCTTCGTCCGTTTCGTGATCCAGTAGGTGGCATCGGCAAGGAAAATCATCGAGACCAACAGGATGATGAGCATGGTGGATCTCCTTCCAGCTGGCTCGGATTCACCGTCGCCATGACTTCCAGCGTTATTGCTAAGCCTCGCTTGGACCGGCCCTGGTGGCGCCACGGCCAGCGGCCATCTTCAGGTAGTGCCTGGCCGTACCGGCGACTACCTGCTAGCCGGTATCCCACGAGGAGCTACCTGTCGGTTGCGGGCCGCACCCCTGGGGGAAGGAACAACGTGCCGCGGAAGCTGCCGTTCGCAGTACGGGCTGCGACGGTGACCCAAGCGGCGACCAGGGCGACGTAGAACGCCACGGCAGCAACGCGGAACAGGTCTGATCCGGTGTGCAGGGCGAGGCCGGACGTGCCCTCGACCATGGTTCCGACGGGGAAGACGAACGACCACCAGGTCAGCGAGAACGGCAGGTGGGCGCGAATCGTACGGACTGTGATGGCCACGGCGATCGTGCCCCAGAGCAGGCCGAACCCCCAGAGGGGTACGCCGTAGAGGACGCCGAACGCCTGCAGGGCGGTCGAGTACGGCCTCGGCAAGGCCTGCGGAGCCACCCCGGCGAGCAGATTCGCTGCGGTGATCGACTGGCCCACTGGTCCCAGCACGATCCATACGGTCGGCACCGCCGCCGCCTCGCCTGTCTTGTAGACGGCAAGGCGGTACCAGATCAGGGTGATGACGACGATCGATGCAAGCAGCGACAGCCCGAACATCGCAAAACAGCACAGGAACATGGCAAGCCTGGCCTGGCCGGCGGGCGCGTAGGGCACCAGCAGAGCACCGGTGGATGCCGACACCATGGGCGGCACGATCGGCATCAGCCAACCGCCGAACGCGCTGTCGGCCTTCAGCTCATGCTGGGTGAACATGACGAACGGCACCAAGACGGCGGCGGCCAGACCGGTGATCGTGCCGGCGAACCAGAGCACCCAGTCGATATTGACGGCAGCGTGGAGGCCCAGAACGTCCCGGCCGAGCAACAACGTCCCGGCTCCCACTGTCAGCATCGCCATCGGTGGGGCGCCGTAGAACTGGGACGCCACAGGATTGAGGAGATGGCGTCGCGCCGCGCCCGGAGAGCGCACCCAGTGGGTGACAGTGGCCACCGTCAGTGCGACCAAGAGGAACGCGGCAAGGACCCAGACGACAAAGGCTGCGGTGTGCAAGCCACGGGGTTGCCAGGGCAGGGACGCAGCGGCAGCGGCGACGATGCCGGTGCCCATGATCGAGGCGTACCAGTTCGGAGTGAGGTTGGAGAAGATCTCTGCCGGGCTGCCCAGATCCCGCAAGAAGCGTCCCCGGGCTTGTCGCCTTTCCAGACCTAGTTGTTGGGTGCTCATACACACACCGTGACGCCACCGGCAGCGCTCTGTCCGCACAGCCAGCGGGAATCGTCACCCCCGGCTAGCGGGAGCGAGCTGTTCAGCTCAGGCGGCGACGAACATCCTTGGTGCGCAGGTACGCCGCGACGTCGTCGTACCGCTCAGTCTGGTTCGCGAACTCGATGTATGAGCGAACGCGGTGGAGCCAATCCAGGGTCGACGGCTTCACAGTCGGAAGTGCTGCGGTCAGGTGCTGTGCCGACAGCGGCGGCTCTGCTCCGGTAGTGAGGGCTTCGTCGATCACCCGGTCGACCGAGCGCTCGACCAGCGCGCGGAGATCGGCACCGCTGAACATCGGCGTCTGCTTCGCCAGCTCCTGAAGGTCGAGGCCGGTCGTCGGCACGCCCTTTAACACCACGGACAGGATGTCGGCGCGGGCCGGCTCGTCCGGCGGCGGTACGAAGATGACGCGGTCGAACCGGCCGGGGCGGAGCATCGCCTCGTCGACGTCCCAGGGCGCATTGGTTGCTGCCAGCACCAAGAGGCCCTCGTTCTCGGAGCCGATCGCGTCCAGCTCCTGCAGCAGTACGTCGACCAGCCGGCGTGATTCCGAACCGCCGTGCTTGTGCCGCGCGAAGGCCAGTGCGTCGAGCTCGTCGACGAACAGTACGCACGGCGCGTTCGCCCGGGCCCGCTCGAAGGCCGCGTGCAGGTTGCGCTCGGAGACGCCGAGGTACGGGTCCATCACGTCTTCGATCCGCACGTTGACGAAGGGCAGCCCGCACTCCCCCGCCGTCGCCCGCGCGAGAAGCGTCTTGCCACACCCGGGCGGCCCGTAGAGCATTACGCCGCCACCGGACCTGCGGCCGTACTTCTCGTAGAGCTCGGGACGGCTCAGCGGGAGGATCACCATCCGGTGGATCACCCGCTTGATCTCCTCCATCCCGCCGACCTGGTCGAAGGTCGTCGTCTCCCGCGGCGCATCGGTGACGAACAGCTCGTCATCGGATTCGGGTCCGACCTTCACCTTGACCCCGCTGCGCGCGGTGATCATCTCGTCGACCAACTGCTGGAGCCGCCCGGTTCCCTCCACGATGCCCGCCTGCCGGGCCGCCTCGAGGCAGTTCCTCAGCAGCGCGAGCCGCCCGTTCGCCGCGGCCAGTTCACCGACGATCACCAACTGATCATCGGGAAGACCTCGCTGGTCCAGCAGTACGACGTACTGGTCGAGCGCGGGCCCGGTTTCCCCGGAGGCGACCAGGGACTCGGCGAGCACGAGCCGGAGCAGGACGTCGTCCGGGTTCGCCTCGACGGCCTTGCGCAGCGCGGAGATCCGGTCGTCCGTCATGAGCCCCACTTCCGGTTGAGCCAGCGGCGTAGCAAGGGCGGCGCGACCCACGAGTACACGCAGAACGCGAACCACGCGCCCGCGGCGATCCCGGCGAACAACAGCAGACCGGCTGCACGCAGCCCGTAGATCACCGCCACCGCGCAGACCCAGATGACGAGCGGGTTGAACCGCTGGAACGGCATGAGCGGACGCATCAGCGGGTGATTCGCTAGCCTTGCCTCACGCGCCGCTGCCCGGAGGTCGGGATCGCCCGGGTGGGCGGCCGCGGCCGAGGCGAGCGAGTTGTAGCCGGATTTCGAGTCGCCGGTGAGCATCGACGACGTACCGTGCAGTGCTCGTGCACCGGGATCTTCGGGATCGGCAGAGAGCGCTTCCTGAGTATGCCGGTGCATGTCCTTGTCCTTGCCGAGCGCGAACGCCACCTGGGCGCGCGCCGCCGACACGGCAAGGCTCTCCGGGGCCTGCGACGCGGCGCGTTCGACCAGGGCGCTCGCCTTCTCCGCTTGCCCGGCGGAGAGACAGACCATGGCGTAGCCGATCAGCAGGTCAGGGTCGTTCGGATCTAGGCTCAGCCCTTGCAGGAACGCCGCTTCCGCCTCCGGCAAACGGCCTTCCGCCCGGAGGGCCGAACCGAGGACCTGCAGCAGCGGGAGGAAGGGTCCGTGGCGGGACAGGCCGTCCCGCAGTACGTGAATCGCTTCGGCGTGGCGGTCGAGGGCGTGCAGAGCCGCGCCGCGGAACAAGAAGGCGCGATAGTCGAGGGCCGAGTCGCCCCAGAGGCCTTGGAGTTCGTCGAGGGTGCGTTCGGGGTGACCGATCTGGAGCCAGTGGCCGGCCATCTGGAGTCTTGCCTCGGTCGGTTCGTTCACAGTGCCACCGCCACGACTGCCAGCAGACCTGCTTCGAGCAGTCCGGCGCCGATCACCGCGGCGATGCCTGGACCCCAGAGCGATCCGTAGTCGGTGCCACGCAACTGGAACGCCCGATCCATCGGGCGCTGGATCCGCAGCTGGATCAGGCAGCACGCGACCGCGACCACTCGGATCGCCACCCGCAAGCCGGACGACGTCGCGCCGTCGCCGTTGGTGAGCAGCGTGATCACCACGCCGGCGACGACTAGAGAGACAGCGCCGACGACGAGGATCAGCCGGCGCTTGTCCGGCGCCACACCCAGGCGGCGGGCGTTCAGGAAGGCGATCACGGTCACCGCGATTACGCCGCCGAAGAACGCCACGTAGGTCTGCGACATCAGCCGCCAGGGCCGCACCGACATGTCGACGTCCGCGCCGATGGTCGGCCGCAGCAGTTCGTCGGGCATGGCGCTCCTCGGTTGGATCAGGCTCGCGCAGTTTAGGCCAGCGCCCGGGCCGTTGTCCCGTCGTCCTCCGAACCCCCGGCTCGGCCTGCTGGGGCGGGGTCCGCCAGCGGTACGGGCGCGGTAAGGGCAGCACGGCGACAGTGGCGACTCATAGCCTCGTAATCCGCCCAGGTCATCGACAGAGTGAGGTATCAGCGATGAAGGTTCGCGCGCCCAATGGTCAGAGTCTGTCCGTCGAAGGAAACCCGTGGCCGTTCATCGGCGGCTGGGCCTACAACTCCTGGCTGTACGGAGAAGGCGGTGGTGTGCGGTTCAACGTCTCCCCGGCGGGGTCTTCCGAGCTGGTCAGCAGGGAACTCGGCGACTGGGCCCGGTACAAGGTCCGTGAAGTCTCCTGGAACTCCGGGCGCATCGTGTCCATGGAGGACCTGGAGAACGGCGGCACCAACCTGGTCTGGGTCGGCCCGCACAACGAGGTCTCCAGCCACCTCGGCGGGGTGGGCGTTCCGCTCGAGATCTTCCTGGACATGCTGGCCAAGTTCGACATCGACGACGCCGTGGACGGGCTGACCCTGCTGCCGCGGGCCGGCTCCGGACTCCGGCACGGGAAGATGCTGGCCGTGAACACGATCGACCAACTGTGCTCGGTCCAGATCACGCCGATCGCCGAGGCCATCGAGAGCATCCCCCTCACCGAGGGCAAGCGGGTCCGAGGTGGCTCGATGTGGCGCGTAGACGACCGGGACGAGAAGGGTGCCCTGCGGACCCGCGAGGCCTTCGTGGTCAACGACAGCACCGCAACCTCGATCATCACCCAGCAGCCGGAGGACCCGAAGTTCATCTCGGTCGTCAGCTCCCTGACCTGCTCGCTGAGTAGCTGACATGCAGAGCGCGATCAATTCACTCGCCGTCCTCTCCTTCCTGGGTACGGCCCTGCTCTTCTTCGCCTTCTCCGCCCTGCTGAAGACGGTTCGCGAACTACAGGGTGCGCTGGTGCGGACCGAGTCCGGCGCACCGGCGCCGAACATCACCCGGTCCAACGCCAGGTTCCGCTCGGACGACGGACAGCCGACCTTCGTGCTGGTGGTGTCCGAGCACTGCGACAAGTGCCGCGACCGCACTCGCCACCTCGACGTGGTGGCTGGGGCAGGAGTCGCCGGCCATCTGGTGGTGCTCTGCGCGAGTGGCTGTTCGGACTGGGTCGCCGACTCGACAGTCACCCCGATCGTGGACGCCGAACTCCTCGGTGCGCTCGGCGTCGGTGCGATGCCGTCGCTGGTCCGGTATGCACCGGACGGCACCGAGGAATGGCGCCGCGTGGTCGGTTCCGACGAAGACCTCGACACCCTGCTGGAAATCGGCTCGAAGACTTCGAACCCTGTTGCGATGGAGGTTGACGCATGACGATCACTGACGCCGCCCGGTACTGGGCCGCCGTTCCGGCCGTGGACGCTGACGAACCGGATCCCGCCGGACCCGACCTCGGCCTCACAGTCCGCAAGGCGAGCAGCTCACTCGGCAAGATGAAGCCATCCCGGCGGACGATGTTCAAGTCCGCCGGCGCGCTCGGCGGCGCACTCGCGATCAACATCCTCTCTTCCCTACCGCCCGGCAGGGGGACCACCGCCAGCGCCGAGACGGGCACCGAATACACCAGCTGCGCCGGCTACGACAGCTCGGACGGCTACGACGACAACACCAAGGTCTGCGTGGGAGCCCCCTACGCGAGGAGCCACTGCGGATCTGACGGCTGGTTCCGGAGAGGGTCCGGCACCTGCTGGAACTCCTACCCGACCAAGGCCTGCGGCTCAGGGCCCCGCAACGCCTGGCGTTGGACCCACAACGGCACTCGGTACCGGTGTGCTGACGGGTACGTCGCGAGCTGTGGCGGGACCGTCTTCCGTATCTGCTCCTGGTCGAATCCTTGATCGTCAGGTTTCCCGCGACGCGGGTCGCGACAGGTCTGGTGATCAGCGCAGCACTCGTGCTCGCGGCCCACCAGATCTGGAGCGGCACGCTCGCCCCGGCAGCCTGGGTACTGCTGGCGATGATCTCCGCCTTCTCCCTGTCCGGCTCCGTTTGAAGCCTGAACTCAGCCGATCTGCTGAGCTCGTCGGTCTGGCGAGACAAACTACCCATCTTCGTCGCCGGCCTACTCGCCGGCGCGATGTTCTCCGGTGTCATCAC
>NZ_DASRXP010000058.1:0-5771 GCF_035687465.1 Kribbella sp. | reverse complement strand
GGTGTGGGTGGTGCCGCACGAGGTGCACGCCGTCGTGCCCCGTCCGTCGCGATGGACAGAGCCGCGCTGGGTCGGGGTCTACCGCTGGGCCGCGCTGGGCGGTGATCTGCTGGCCGCGATGATCGGCATCTCGGTGGCGCTGTTGACCCGGTTCGGCTATCACGTGGGCAGCGGTTACCTGGTGATCAGCAGCCTGCTCCCGTTGGCCTGGGTGGCCGTGGTCGCGGCGTCCAGGGGTTACGACTCGCGGTACTTCGGCGCCGGCCCGGACGAGTTCCGGTCGTTGCTGCGCTCGGGTGTCGGACTGACGGCCGCGGTGGCGATGGCGTCGTACGCGACGAGAACCGAGATCGCCCGCGGCTTCGTCGTGCTGGCCATCCCGGTGACAGTCGGGGCCGCGCTGTTCTTGCGCTACGGGCTCCGGAAAGACCTTCACCGGCACCGGTTGCGTGGACGCTGTCTGCATCGGGTGCTCGTGGTCGGCCGGAGCGGTCCGGCCGCGACCTTGTGTGAGCACCTGGAGAGCCGGCCGACGGACGGGTTCCGGGTGGTGGCGACCTGCCGGCCGCGCGGCGACCAGCGCTCGGCCGGGACGTTGCAGCCCGAAGAGCTGGACGAGGCCGACATCCTGGCCGCGGTCGACCGGCACACCGTGGATGTCGTCGCCGTGGCGACCGACCCCGACCTGGCCGGCCAGTCCCTGCGTCGCCTGTCCTGGGCGTTGGAGCAGCGCGGCGTCGAACTGATCGTTTCCCCCGGAATCATCGAGGTCGCCGGTCCGCGGATCTCCGTGCGCCCGGCCGCCGGCCTGTCGCTGCTGCACCTGGAGCGGCCGTCGGTCAGCGGTGGGCCGCACCTGATCAAGGCGGTCTTCGACCGGGTGCTTGCTCTCGGTCTCATCCTGCTGCTGGCCCCGCTGCTGATCGGTCTGACGGTGGCCGTGCGGGTGTCCAGCCCAGGACCAGTGCTGTTCCGCCAGCGGCGGGTCGGCCGGTCGGGTGCCGAGTTCACGATGCTCAAGTTCCGCAGCATGTACGCCGATGCCGAGCAGCGCCTCGGCGATCTGTATGCGCTGAGCGACGGCAACGGCGTGATCTTCAAGATGCGGGACGATCCGCGGATGACGCCGCTCGGCCGGTGGATCCGCCGCTTCTCGCTCGACGAACTGCCCCAGCTGTTCAACGTGCTGCGCGGTGACATGTCCCTGGTCGGTCCACGCCCGCCGCTGTCCGAGGAGGTCGCCCTGTACGCCGCGGACGACTCCCGGCGGATGCTGGTCAAACCCGGCATCACGGGATTGTGGCAGGTGAGCGGGCGCAGCGACTTGTCCTGGGACGAATCGGTCCGGCTGGACCTCCGCTACGTCGACAACTGGTCGATGACGCTGGACCTCCTGATCCTCTGGAAGACCTTGCGTGCGGTGATCTACGGCGCGGGAGCCTATTGATGACCATCGATCCACGGTCACCGGTCTATGTCGCGGGCCACCGGGGACTGGTCGGGTCGGCGATCTGGCGCCGACTCGAAGCTGCCGGCTTCACCCATCTGATCGGTGCCACCTCGTCCGAGCTCGACCTGCGCGATCGGGACGCCACGTTCGCGTTCCTGGCTGAGCACAAGCCCGCGGTGGTGGTCGACGCGGCCGCGCGGGTTGGTGGCATCCTGGCGAACCGGGATCACCCGACCGAGTTCCTCAGCGACAACCTGCGGATCCAGGTGAACCTGATGGACGCGGCCCTCGCAGTACGGGTGCCGCGGCTGTTGTTCCTCGGGTCGTCGTGCATCTACCCGAAGTTCGCGGAGCAGCCGATCAAGGAGTCGAGTCTGCTCACCGGTGAGCTCGAGCCGACGAACGACGCGTACGCGATCGCCAAGATCGCCGGCATCATGCAGGTTCAGGCCGTCCGCAGGCAGTACGGGCTGCCGTGGATCTCCGCGATGCCGACCAACCTGTACGGGCCGAACGACAACTTCGACCTGACCAGCTCCCATGTGCTGCCCGCGCTGCTGCGGCGGTTCCACGACGCTGTCGAGAGCAACGCGTCCGAGGTCGTCCTGTGGGGGACCGGGACGCCGAGGCGCGAGTTCCTGCACGTCGACGATCTCGCGGACGCGAGCCTGCACCTGCTGGAGCACTACGACGAGCCGGGGCCGATCAACGTCGGCGTCGGCACCGACCTGACGATCCGCGAGTTGGCTGGGATCGTTGCCGCGGTCGTCGGCTATGCCGGTGCCATCGGCACCGATCCGTCCAAGCCGGACGGAACCCCGCGCAAGCTGCTCGACGTGAGCAAGCTGAGCGCCCTGGGCTGGAAGCCCGCCATCGAGATCGAGCGCGGCGTGGCGGAGACCTACGCCTGGTACCGCGAGCAGCTGAGAGGCGATGTATGAGGAAGGCCCTGATCACGGGGATCACTGGCCAGGACGGTTCGTACCTGGCCGAGTTGCTGCTGGCCAAAGGCTATGAGGTGCACGGCCTGATCAGGCGCGCCAGTACCTTCAACACGCACCGGATCGACCACCTGTACGAGGACCCGCACGAGCAGGACAAGCGGCTGTTCCTGCACTACGGCGACCTGACCGACGGGTCGCGCCTCGTCACGCTGCTGGCGTCGATCCAGCCGGACGAGGTGTACCACCTGGCCGCCCAGAGCCATGTCCGGGTCAGCTTCGACGAGCCCGAGTACACCGGCGACACCACCGGGATGGGCACCACCCGGCTGCTCGAGGCGATCCGGATGATCGGGCTGGACTGCCGGTTCTACCAGGCCAGCAGCTCGGAGATGTTCGGAGCCAGCCCGCCGCCGCAGAACGAGCAGACCCCGTTCTACCCGCGCTCGCCGTACGGGGCCGCCAAGCTCTACAGCTACTGGATGACCCGGAACTACCGCGAGGCGTACGACATGTTCACGGTGAACGGGATCCTGTTCAACCACGAGAGCCCGCGGCGCGGCGAGACCTTCGTGACCCGCAAGATCACCCGGGCGGTGGCGCGGATCAAGGTCGGTCAGGAGAAGCGGCTCTACCTGGGCAACCTGCACGCCTGCCGCGACTGGGGCTACGCACCGGAGTACGTCGAGGGCATGTGGCTGATGCTGCAGCACGACAAGCCGGCCGACTACGTGGTCGCCACCGGGACGTCGTACTCGGTGCGCGACTTCGTCTCGCAGGCGTTCGACCACGTCGGGCTGGACTGGGAGAAGTACGTCGACTACGACCCGCGGTACGAGCGCCCGACCGAGGTCGATTCACTCATCGGTGACGCATCGAAGGCGCTCGACGAGCTCGGCTGGAAAGCACAGGTACACATGCCGGAGCTGGTCCGGATCATGATGGACGCGGATCTCGCTGCACTGACTAGGACTGACTTATGACTGCCGAGCTGGTCGTTGTGCCGCATGCGCGGGTGGACGTGCTGGGGATCCACATCAGCGTGTCCGACATGGACGACACCGTCGAGACCTTCGACCGCTGGATCGCCCAGGGCGAGCGGCACCTGGTCTGCGTCTCGGACATGAACGCGCTGCTGTGTGCCCGGGCCGACGAGCGGCTCACTGAGCTGTACAACACCGCCGGCCTGACGCTGGCCGACGGGATGCCGCTGGTCTGGGCCGGCAAGCGGGCCGGCTTCGAGCGGATGGCCCGGGTCTGTGGGCCGGATCTGCTCGAGCGGGTGATGGCCGTGGCGGCCGAGCGCGGCTGGTCGCAGTACTTCTACGGCGGTGCCGAAGGGGTTCCGGAGAAGCTGCGGGACAACTTCGTCGCCCGTCATCCGGAGCTGAAGGTCGCCGGGGTCTACTCACCGCCGTACCGGGCCCTGAGCGAGGCCGAGGACGCCGAGGTCGTGAACCGGCTGAACGAGGCGAAGCCGGACATCATCTGGGTCGGGCTGGGCGCGCCGAAGCAGGAGCGCTGGATGGCTGAGCACCGCGACCGGCTGGACGCCGCGATCCTGATCGGAGTGGGCGCCGCGTTCGACTTCCACACCGGCCGGCTGGATCGTGCGCCGGGCTGGATGCAGCGGTCCGGGCTGGAGTGGAGCTACCGGCTCTACAAGGAGCCGCGGCGGCTGTGGCGTCGTTATGTGCTGGGGATCCCGCGCTTCAGTCTGGGCATTCTGCGCCGGCCCCCGCGGCCGGTTTGTTGAAGCTCAGCCGACTGGCCGGCCCGGCGGGTCGCGCGGGCTGGGGTCTTGCCGACCAGGGATTGTCCAGCCTCAGCAACCTGGCGGTAGGTGTACTTGTCGCGCGCAGCAGCACGGTCGCCGACTTCGGCGTGTACGCACTCGCCTTCGGCGGTTACACGATCGCCCTGAACGTCTCCCGAGCAGTTGCCACCGAGCCGCTCGCGGTGCGCCACTCCGGCGACCGCGGCCCGGCCTGGGAGAAAGCAGTCAGAGCCAGTACTGCGACCGCCTCCCTGGTCGGCGTGGTCGCCTTGCTGATCGGACTAGCCATTGCGGCGTTCCCAGGTGTTCCGTCGCGCGGGATGCTGATCGCCTTCGCCGTGACGATGCCGGGGCTGCTGCTCCAGGACGCCTGGCGCTGGGCGTTCTTCGTCATCGGGGAAGGGCGCCGGGCCTTCCTCAACGACCTGGTCTGGCTGGTCGCGATGGGGGTGATCTTCGCCGGGCTCTATCTGACCGGGTCGGCGACGGCGTTCTCGTTGACGCTCGCCTGGGGGTTGGGTGCCGTGGTCGCCGCGGTCGTCGGGCGGTTCCAGGCCGGGGTGATGCCACGGTTCCAGCTGGTTCGCGACTGGCTGAAGACGCATCGCGATCTCACGCCGAAGTACGTGGGGGAGATGCTTGCCGTCAGCGGGACGATCCAGGTGTACATGCTCGGGATCACCGCTGTGGCGGGGATCGCGGCGGTCTCGGGGATCCGGGGAGCCCAGGTCCTGCTCGGCCCGGTGAATGTGCTGAACCAGGGGATCCGCGTCATCGCAGTACCGGAGGCCGCTCGGGCGCTGAGGCATTCGTACCGGCGGCTGTGGCGGGTCGGGCTGGTGATCTCGTTCGGGGTCGGTGCGGGGGCACTCGCCTGGGGAGCTGTCTTTCTGTTGCTCCCCGAAGCCGTCGGGCGTGAGCTGCTCGGGCCAGGTGTTTGGGCCGAGGCGAGTTCCGTGATGGTCCCGGTGATCCTGCTCCAGGCCTTCGGCGCCTCGAACGCCGGCGCGTTCGCCATCCTCCGCGCCCTGGCAGCCGCGGGACGGGGTCTACGCACCCGGCTGATCTCCTCGGTGGCGCTGATCGCCGCCGGCCTCACAGGGGCCTACCTAGGCGGCGCACGCGGCGCCGCCTGGGGCCTCGCCACCGCCGCCTTCTGCACAGTGCTCCTCTGGTGGTCCGAAGCCCACCGCGCACTAGTCGCCCACCGCCGGAACCACTAGCCGCTTGCGTCCGAAGAACTGGAGGGACGTCCCGCCAGTTCTTCGGACGTAAGGGTTTTAGCGGACGGTGATGGTGGAGAAGCCGCCGCGGACGGCTGTGTGGCCGTCGTAGACCTCGATGCGGTACATCTGCGAGGTGCCCGAGGGTGCGGTCGGGTCGGTGAGGGTGACGGTCGGGCGGCTCCAGAAGGTGGAGTTCGCTGTCGTCGTCGCGACCACCGTGTTGCTGCCGCTGCGGAGCAGACGGTAGGTCAGGGTGATGTCGTCGTTGTCGAGCGAGGTCTGGACGGTCGCCTTCACCTGTCCCACCGTCGTACTCGTCAACGTCGGCAACACCGGTCCGAGCGGTACCGCGCCGGCGCCTAGGTTGGTGAAGCGGG
>NZ_DASRXP010000057.1:0-2292 GCF_035687465.1 Kribbella sp. | reverse complement strand
ACATGTCCTCGTTCTTCTTCGCCAGCTCGAAGGTGATGTCCGGGATCACGACGCCCAGCGAGAGCGTCTTGATCCGGATCTTCTCGTCGGCGTTCTCCCGCTTGGTATCCAGGAACCGGTAGATGTCGGGGTGATGCGCCTGCAGGTACACCGCACCCGCACCTTGGCGCGCACCCAACTGGTTGGCGTAGGAGAACGAGTCCTCGAGCAGCTTCATGATCGGGATGACGCCCGAGCTCTGATTCTCGATGTTCTTGATCGGGGCGCCGTGTTCGCGAATGTTGCTCAGCAGCAATGAGACTCCGCCACCGCGCTTGGACAGCTGCAGCGCCGAGTTGATGGAGCGCCCGATGGACTCCATGTTGTCTTCTATGCGAAGCAAAAAGCACGAGACTGGCTCACCGCGCTGCTTCTTGCCCGAGTTGAGGAACGTCGGGGTGGCCGGCTGGAACCGGCCGTCGATGATCTCGTCGACCAGCTTCTCGGCCAGCGTCGTGTCGCCTGCGGCCAGCGTCAACGACACCATGACGACGCGGTCCTCGAACCGTTCGAGATAGCGCTTCCCGTCGAACGTCTTCAGCGTGTACGAGGTGTAGTACTTGAACGCTCCGAGGAACGTCGGGAACCGGAACTTCTTGGCGTAGGCCCGGTCCAGCAGCGTCTTGACGAAGTTGCGGCTGTACTGGTCGAGCACCTCGCGCTCGTAGTAGTTCTCCTTGACCAGGTAGTCGAGCTTCTCGTCCTGATTGTGGAAGAAAACCGTGTTCTGGTTGACGTGCTCCAGGAAGTACTGGTGCGCGGCTTCCCGGTCCTTCTCGAACTGGATCTTGCCGTCGGCGTCATACAGGTTCAGCATCGCGTTGAGCGCGTGGTAGTCCGTCTCGCCCGTCCCCGAGGGATGGTGGGCGCCGGAGGTTACAGGCTCTGCAGCTGTGACGGTTGGGGGCACGTCTGGTCCTTCCAGAATTCGGCAAGGCCCTCGCGGACGGCGATGACGTCGTCCGCGGTGCCCATCAGTTCGAAGCGATACAGGTACGGAACGCCGCACTTGCGGGAAACGACGTCCCCCGCATAGCCGAATTCGGCGCCGAAGTTGGTATTGCCCGCGGCGATGACACCGCGCAGCAACGACCGGTTCTTTTCGTTGTTGAGAAAGGCGATCACTTGCTTGGGGACGTATCCCCCAGCGTCGGGATCGGGTCCGTTGGCGTGCCCGCCACCGTAGGTGGGGAGCACCAGGACGTAGGGCTCATCGACCTCGATGCGCCCACGCAGAGGGATACGGAAGACACTGTTGGCGGGCATTTCCAGCTTCTCGACGAAGCGGAGCGTGTTCTCCGAGACGCTGGAGAAGTAGACGAGATTGCACCCACTCATGTCGGCGACTCTCCCTTCTTCTGCCCGCCGAGTACCCGTTATGCCGTGACTGCGACTGCTCCGGACAACGCCTTGATGCGGTCCGGCCGGAAGCCCGACCAATGCTCGTTTCCGACCACGACGACAGGGGCCTGCAGGTAGCCGAGTGCCATGACGTAGTCGCGGGCTTCGGTATCCAGGCTGATGTCGACGACGTCGTAGGCAACGCCCTGCTTGTCCAACGCCTTGTAGGTGGCGTTGCACTGCACGCACGCGGGCTTCGTGTACACGGTGATCGAAGGCTGAGTCATCTTCGGTACGGCTCCTCTTGAATGAATCGGCAAGAACTAGACATGTACTGGCCATGACTGGCAACTGCGGGGTTACTGCATCTCACTGAGTTACAGCGGCCTCTGGACCTTTGAAATTCCAGCCGGTCGGGGCCGCGTTTCGGGCGAGTCTGGGAACCGTCGCCACCCGATTCTGAGCTCCGGCCGACCTCCGAACCGTGGGGGTCTGTCGGTCTGCAAGACACTACACCTAGTGGCCGACAATCAGTATAGGTACAAGATGTTCTGAACAACATTCGTGAAATTCCCAGGTCGTAAGGTGCTGCGCAGAACGTCGCCCGGCGTGTCGCACGTCACATTTGCGGGTGTGTCGCGCTATGTATATATGTCTACCACCGGCCACCGACACTGCCGGCGGCGCGGACGGCCAACAGCAAAGCCGCCGACGAGCCCGGTTCGGGCTCGCCGGCGGCGGCGATGAGCGCTTGCGCGAAGAGCAAATGGCTAGGAACGTGCTGAGTCAGGCGACCTCGGCGGCCAGCTTGCCGACCACGTCGGCGATCGCCGCGGCCACCTCGGCGTTCTCGCGCGGGTGCTTGCCGTCCAGTGACTTGAACGGAACCGACAGCTTGAGGTCCTCCACGAT
>NZ_DASRXP010000056.1:0-10268 GCF_035687465.1 Kribbella sp. | reverse complement strand
GCGGAAGCGGTCGAGTCTGGCCTGGCCACGGTCGACACCGGTACTGCGACCGACGCCGTGATCGCGTGCTGGGTGGCTCTCGAGGAGGCGGCCGCTTCCGCCGGCGTGGCCCGGCACGCCTCGGAGACACCGGCCGAGTTCACCGTCCGGGTGCTCGGCGTCGGTGGCATCTCCGAGCCGGAGTTGCTCCGGCTCGCCCAGCTCTACCGCGAGGCCCGGTACTCCACGCACGGATCGACCGAGGAAGCCCGTGCCCAGGCACGGGCGGCGCTGATCCGGCTGCGGGACGACCTGTCCGCGGCGGTGGCGACGCCATGAACCGCGTCGTTCTGCAGCATCTGCTGATCACCCTCGTCGCCGGCCTGATCCTGATCGCTGCCTTCGGGCTGGCGGGAACCCAGCCGCGGCCGCTGTGGTTCGTCGCGATGGCCCTGGCGATCGGCTTCGGCTCGGTCGCGATCCGGCTGATCTTCCCGCTGGTGCTGGAGACGACCTGGCCCGCCCGGTACGACGAGAAGCTGGCGGCGCAGCGGAACCGGACCTACGACAACCGCACCCAGTTCATGGCCACCTGGGTGCAGGAGGCCGACCGCGAGCGCCGGGTCGGCGAGGGATCGCTGACCTTCGTACGGCGGATCCGGCCGATGCTGCTCGAGCTCACCACCGACCGGCTGGTGCACAGGCACGGCATCGACCCGGAGCTCGAACCGGACCGGGCCCGGGCCCTGACTGGCGACCAGTTGTGGAACCTGATCACCGGGGCCGAGGCGCGCACGGCGTCCTTGGCGGAGATCGAGAAGGCCGTTCAGACCATCGAGAAGTTGTGAGGAACCGTGACTGATCTGGAACCGGGGCTGGAACTCAGCCCGGCGGAGGTGTCGGCGCTCAGCCGGCAGGTACTGGACCGGGTCGGCCAGGCCGTGGTCGGCAAGGGGGAGGCGCTCGAGCTGGTCCTGGCAGGCATCCTGGCCGGCGGTCACGTGCTGCTGGAGGACTACCCGGGGCTGGCGAAGACGCTGGCCGCACGGTCTTTCGCGCAGGCGCTCGGGCTGGAGTTCCGCCGGGTGCAGTTCACCCCGGACCTGCTCCCGTCCGATGTGACCGGCGCCTTCGTCTACGACCAGCGGGACTCGGAGTTCGTCTTCCGGCCCGGGCCGATCTTCACCGGTCTGCTGCTCGCGGACGAGATCAACCGGACCCCGCCGAAGACCCAGGCCGCGCTACTCGAGTCGATGCAGGAGCACCAGGTCACTGTCGAAGGCCAGACCTTCCCACTGCCTGTGCCGTTTCACGTGCTGGCCACGGCGAACCCGGTCGAGTACGAGGGCACCTATCCGTTGCCGGAGGCGCAGCTCGACCGCTTCATGCTCCGCATCGGCTTCGGCTACCCCAGTGCCGCTGAGGAGTGGGAGGTGCTGCAGCGACGGATGAGCCGCCGTACGGAGGACCAGGTCGTCGAGGCCGTCACCGACGCGTCCGGACTGCGCGCCGCCCAGCGTTCGGTCGAGACCGTCACCGTCGACGACACAGTCGGCCGGTACTGCGTCGAGCTGGCTGCCGCGACCCGGCGGGATTCCCAGGTCCTGGTCGGCGCATCCCCCCGCGGCTCGCTGGCGTTGCTCCTGACCGCCCGCTCGTACGCCGTGATCCAGGGCCGGGACTACGTCGTACCGGAGGATGTGAAGGCGGTTGCCATTCCCGCGCTGGCCCACCGGATCACCGTCCGGCCGGAGCTGTGGCTGCATGAGGTCACCGGCGCCACTGTGGTCCGCACAGTGCTCGGCTCAGTACCGGCGCCGCCGACTGTCGTAGGTGCCCGGCAGTGACCTGGCGGCCGACCCATGCGCAGGTGAGGGCGGTCACACTTGCGGCCGCACTGCTCGTGGTGGCCGTGCTCGCCCGGCGGCCGGATGCGGCCGTGATCGGTCTGCCGCTCGCGTTCGTGGCGGTCTGGGGGCGGTACTTCCGGCCGCGGGAACGTCCGGAGGTCAGCTCCGAGCTGGACTCCGACGTGCTCTTCGAGGGGCAGGCGACGACCTACCGGCTGCAGGTGTCCGGCACCCTCGACCCCGACATCGACATGGTTGTCGCCGCGCTGCCGCGGACGCCCTGGTTTCGCTACGACCCGATGCAAGCGGCTATCGCTGAACCAGTGGCGGACGGCACTGTCTCGCTCGAAGTAGGCGTGCGCTCCGAGCGTTGGGGCCTCCGGCAACTGGAGCGCCCGAACGTCATCGCTACCTCGGTCCTGGGCGCGTACCGCGTGCAGGTGCAGTCCGGAGCGACTCTCACCGTCAGAACCCTGCCACTGCGCGAGGGCTTCGAGGCAGTCGATTCCGTACCGCGTCCCGCCGGGCTGGTGGGGCTCCACCGGTCGCGGCGACCAGGAGAGGGCACGGAACTCGCCGGCATGCGGCCGTTCCGTACCGGCGACCGGTTGCGCCGGATCAACTGGTCCGTGTCGGCCCGGACCCGTGAACTGCATGTCACCTCGACCTGGTCCGACCGGGACACCGAGGTCGTGATCCTGCTGGACACCGGCATCGAGGTCGGGATCAGCGAAGGCATCGACGGGCGGTCCAGCAGCCTCGACACGGCTGTGCGAGCTGCGGCCTCGATCGCCGAGCACTACCTGCGGCACGGAGACCGGGTTCGCCTGGTCGACACGGGCTCGGTGGTTCGTGGGGTGCGGGCGGGCAGTGGTCGGGCGCATCTGCGGCGGATCCTCGATGTACTGGTGCATGCGGATCGCAAGGGACGCCAGCAGGACGAGGCACAGCTGGCACGGCGGCACCGGGTCCGCCCGGACAGCCTCGTGCTGGTGCTGAGCCCCCTGCTGCGGCAGTCGATCCTCGGTTACATCGTCACGCTGGTGCACTCGGGCTGCACGGTGATCGCGGTCGACACCCTGCCGACCGACGTGGCGGATGTGATCGACCTCGAGCAGCACGACGCGACGGCCTGGCCGCTCGCGTGGCGCTTGCGGCTGCTCGAGCGTCGCGCCGAACTCGACCGGCTCGGCGATCTCGGCGTACCGACTGTGCCCTGGCGAGGCGCCGGCACCCTCGACGAGGTACTCCGTGACGCCGCCCGGGTCGCCGCCGCACCGAGGATCCGGTCATGACGGTCGCGGAGCGGATTACCCGGTGGATCGCACAGATCCACGCGTCCAGTCAAGCGGCGCTGGCCGTCCGTCTGGTCATCGCCTTGGCCGGTGCGATCGCCCTGGTGGTGCCGGGGGTGCAGGACTGGGACCAAGTGGACGTGGTCGTGTTGGTGGGGCCTGCGCTGCTGATCGCGTGTGTGGTGCTGCCCGACTCCCTCGCTTCGCTGATGTTCATGGCCGTGGTCGCGGGTGGATGGTTGTTCAGGGCCCCCAGCGGAGTTTCGTGGGGAGTGGTGGTGACCGGGATCGCCTTGCTGGCGGTGCATCTGGCCTCCGCCTTCGCCGCGCAGATCCCGTCGTACGCGCAGGTTTCCCGGCGAGCGCTTCAGCGCTGGTTGCTACCGGCAATGATCGCGGCGCTGCTCGCACCGGTCGTTGCCGTGGCGGCTGCACTGGTCCGCGACGCGGAGGTGCCGGGCTCGCTCCTGGTCACGGTCGCCGCGCTCGCCGCCGCGACTGCTGCTGTCTGGTTCGCCTCAGGTCAGTCGGCGATCGACCGCGAGTCCTAGAGGTTCTCGAAGCTGTCGAGGATCTCGGCGGACCAAGGGCAGGGGAGCGGCTCCGGGCCGGCGACCTGCATAGCGGCCATGACGGTCAGCAGCATGCCGTTCGCCAGGAAGAGGCGGGCGTCCTCGGCGGAGGCTCCGGTGAGTTCGCGGACCAGTCGGTAGATGCCGCCGAACCGCTCCCGGACGACGTCGCCGATGGCGGGCTCGCCGCTGGCGGCGAAGCCGTGCAGGAGCACCACGAGGAGCTCGCGTTCGGTCATCAGTTCGTTGTAGGCCTTGCCCAGCCTGGCCAGGTCGGGCTCCTCCGCGGCAGCATCCCGGAAGGCCTGCTCGATCCGGTCGCAGACCCGTTGCACAGTGGCCACGAACAACTGCTGCTTGGTGCCGAACAGCCGGATGACATAGGGCTGGGAGACCCCGGCCAGCCGGGCGATCTCGTCGGTCTTGGTGCCGGCGTACCCCGCGGCACCGAAGGCCACGACTGCCGCCTCCAGCACCTCTTCGCCGCGCTCGGCCGCGGTCAGCCTGGTCCTCGTCATGGTGCTCCTCGCATCGTCTCCTTGACATGTTATCAGTCGATGCATACCTTGGTGTCGACGTTAGTTATCAGTGAATAACAACAAGGAGCTTGCTGATGAGCACGACCGCTCTCGAACCAGAGCTGGCGGGGGTCTCCGGGCCTCCCGTCCGGCGCTCGCTCGCCACCGTGCTGGCGGTGGTCGGAATCCCGATGTTCATGGTCACGCTGGACAACCTGGTGGTGACGAACGCGCTGCCGGTGATCAAGACCGAGCTCGGCGCCTCGCTGACGGACCTGCAGTGGTTCATCAACGCCTACACGCTGTCGTTCGCGGCCCTGCTGCTGACCGCTTCGGCGATCGGTGACCGGCTCGGCCGGCGGCGGATGTTCCTGGCCGGGATCGCGCTGTTCACACTCGCCTCCGCGGCCTGCGCGCTGGCCACCGAGCCGTGGATGCTGATCACGGCCCGCGGCATCCAGGGCGTCGGTGCCGCCGCCGTGATGCCCTTGTCGTTGACCCTGCTGTCGGCCGCGGTCCCGGCCAGCCGGCGCAGCGCGGCGATCGGTATCTGGGGTGGCATCTCCGGCCTCGGTGTCGCGGTCGGACCGGTGGTCGGCGGTGCTGTGGTGGACGGACTCAACTGGCAGTGGATCTTCTGGCTGAACGTGCCGATCGGCGTACTGGCCATCCCGTTCGCGGCCCGCATCCTCACCGAATCCTTCGGCGGCAGCCGCAGGCTCGACCTGCTCGGCCTGCTGCTGTCCGCGGCGAGCGTGGTCGGCATCGTGTGGGGCGTGGTGCACGGGTCCGACGACGGTTGGACCTCGGGTCCGGTGCTCGGCTCGCTGATCGGTGGCGGCGTGCTGCTGGCGGCGTTCGTGCTCTGGGAGAGCCGGACCGCATCCCCGATGCTGCCGTTGAGGTTGTTCTCGTCGCGGGCTTTCAGTGTCATCAACGCCACTGCCTTCACCTTCGCGGCGGGTGTGTTCGGCTCGGTGTTCCTATTGGCACAGTTCTTCCAGGTCGTGCAGGGGTACACCCCGCTGGAGTCGGGTATCCGCACGCTGCCGTGGACGATGGCGCCGATGGTGGTCGCTCCGCTGGCCGGTCTGGTGGTGGACCGGGTCGGACCCAGGGTGCTGATCGCGAGCGGCCAGGCGTTGCTGGCGATCGCGCTCGGCTGGATCGCCGTCATCACCACGGTCGACGTCAGCTACAGCTCGTTCGTGGTGCCGTTCGTGCTGGCCGGCGTCGGGATGGGGCTGACGTTCGCGCCGTCGGCGAGTGTGGTGATGGCAAGTGCCGCCGAGAAGGACCGGGGCGTCGCGTCGGGGACCAACAACACGGTCCGTGAGGTCGGGGTGGCGATGGGGATCGCCTTGCTGGCCTCGGTGTTCGCCTCGGCCGGGTCCTACGACAGCCCGAACAGTTACATCGACGGACTGGTCCCGGCGATCTGGGTCGGCGCCGCGATCGTCGCGGTCGGCGGCTTCCTCGCCCTGCTCCTCCCCGGCCGCCGCCGCTAGCCTCCCGAGCCACGCCCACATCATGTGATGATGTGGGCGTGCTTGGGGCTGAGGATGTTCGTCGGATCGCGTTGTCCTTCCCGCAGACCGTGGAGAAGGAGCGCTGGCGTCATCCGACGTTCGACGTCGCGGGCAGGATGTTCGTCACCGTCCCCGACGACCAGACCTCGTTCGCCGTCCGCTGTCCGCGGCACGAACGCTCCGAACTGATCGCCGCCGAACCGGAGAAGTTCTGGGTCCCACCGCACGAGGCCGGCTCGCACTGGGTCCGCGCCCGCCTCGTTGCCCTGGAGGACGCGGCCGAACTCCACGACATCCTGCTCGACTCGTACCGCCAGGCCGCGCCGGCCGACCTGGCGGACTACGAACCCGTACGGCGGAAGCGGACCAGAGGGTAGATCGGATCGGTGCCGCCACCACGGGCCTGGTTGTGGCCCGTGAAGGTAGTGGCGGCATCAAGCGTCAGCCCGTACTGCGCGGCGCGGGCGACCAGGAGCGCCAGAGAGTCTTGCGAGCGCTGCTCCTTGGGAGTGCGGCCGTCCGCAACCCTCGAGGCTTCGGACTTCTCGGTGGTCGTGACGAAGACCCCGCCGGGCCGGAGAACCCGGGACACCTCGGCCAGCAACGGGTCCGCGTCCTCGAGGACATGAAGCAACCAGATCGCCACCACCGCATCGCAGCGCCGGTCCGCGATCGGAAGCCGGGTGGCATCAGCCGCGGCGACGTGCCCCGGCAGCCGGATGCGCGCGTGGTGAAGCATCGCGGGGGACAGGTCGATCCCGTGCGCCATGTTGCCCAGGGCAACGAGCTCGGCCGCGACGATGCCGGTGCCCACCGCGAGTTCGAGAACCCGGCCGCCTCCCGGCAGCAACCGCTGAACCCCCTCAGCCGCGGCTAGCGCCCGCGCGGGGCCACCTCGCGTCTCGTCGTACTTCGCTGCCTCGTCCTCGTCGTACTCGAAGGTCCGGTGCTGCCACAAGGACGGCCAGGAGATGCCGACGGTCGCCAGCATGCGGCGCAGCAAGGGCAGCGAGAGACCGACCACGTTGTGATAATCGCCCTCGATCCCTTCCACGAAAGGGCCGCCGAGGCCGTCGACGGTGAAGGAGCCCGCCACCACGAGTGGTTCGCCGGTCTCGACGTAGGCGTCGATCTCCTCGTCGGTCAGGTCGGCGAAGGACACCGTGGTCGAGGCGAGTTCACGGAATTCCTGCTTGCTGTAGGTGTCGAACAGGCAGTGCCCGGTGTGCAGGATCCCCGATCGGCCTCGCATCATCCGGAGCCGCTCGCGCGCGACTTCCGGCGTACCGGGTTTGCCGTAGGCGACACCGTCGATCTCGAGAACGGAGTCGCAGCCGAGCACGGTCGCGTGGTCTGTCAGTGTCGACACGACCGCCCGCGCCTTCAGGGTCGCGAGTGTGCGGGCCAGCTCGCCGGGGTTCTCGGCGGTGACGTGGTCCTCGTCGACACCGGACACGATCACCTCCGGCTCGACGCCGGCGTTGCGCAGGGTCTTCAGGCGCGCGGGTGACGCCGACGCGAGGACGAACCTCGGCCGCTCCGGAGCAGGGTCTTCGAGCAGTTCCGCGGACGAGTTCACAACGGCGCTCACAGCCGGGCGAGCGCGCGGCGCAGCGGGTCGAGGCCGAGTGAGCCGAGGTTCAGCGCGTCGGAGTGGAAGGTCCGCAGATCGAACGCGGATCCCTTGCGCTGCTTGGCCTCCTCCCGGGCCTGCAACCAGATCCGCTCGCCCACCTTGTACGACGGCGCCTGGCCCGGCCAGCCGAGGTACCGGTTGAGCTCGGCGCGCAGGAACTCCGTCTCCATCCGGGAATGCGCCCGGAGGAACTCGAACCCGAGCTCGGCGTTCCAGATCTCACCTCCCCGCCACCCGAAGGGGTTGTCCCGTGGGATCTCCAGCTCCAGGTGCATGCCGATGTCCACGATCACCCGGGCCGCGCGGAACCCCTGGGCGTCGAGCATGCCGAGACGGGCGCCCGGCTCCTCGAGATAGCCGAGTTCCTCCATCAGCCGTTCGGCGTACAGGGCCCAGCCCTCGCCGTGGCCGGAGACCCAGCAACCCATCCGCTGCCAGCGGTTCAGCAGGTCGGCGCGCAGCATCGTCTGGGCGACCTGGAGGTGATGGCCGGGAACGCCTTCGTGGTAGACGGTGGTGACCTCGCGCCAGGTGGCGAAGTCCTCGACGCCGTTCGGCACGGACCACCACATCCGGCCGGGACGGGTGGTCAGGTCCTCGGTCGGCCCGGTGTAGTAGATCGAGCCGTCGGAGGTCGGCGCGATCATGCACTCGATCCGCCGGATCTCCTGCGGGATGTCGAAGTGGGTGCCCGCGAGCTCGGCCACGGCGGCGTCGGCGAGCTGCTGCATCCAGTCGCGGAACGCCTCCTTGCCGTGGAGCTTGCGGGCCGGATCGTTGTCCAGCAGTTCGGCGACAGCCTCGATGCTGGGGTTCCCGTCGTTCAGCGAGGAGGCGATCGCCTGCATGGCGCCCTCGATCCGGGCCAGCTCCTGCCAGGCCCAGGCATAAGTCTCCTCGAGGTCGATCGCGGCGCCGAGGAAGTTGCGCGAGGCAAGCTCGTACACCTCCCGGCCGACCGCGTCCCGGCTCGGCGCCTGCGGAGCCAGCTCGGTGGTCAGCCAGCCGCCGAACTCGTTGTACGCCTTGCGCGCGGAGGCCGCGGCTGCCTCGACCGTGGCCTTGACCCAGGTATCGGGCGCCTGCGCGGCCAGGCCGGCGAAGAAGTCGTCACCGTCGGCGCCGGTCCAGCTGGCGATCCGGCCGGCCAGGTCGTTCACCTGCCGGAGCGCGGACACCCTACCCCGCGCGGCCTGCTCGGTGAGCGAGTCGCGGAACCCGTCGAGCGCAGTACCGACCTGGTTGAGCCGGATCGCGATGGTCTCCCAGTCGCTCTCGGTCGCGGTCGGCATCAGGTCGAACACCTGCCGGATCTCGGCCGGGACGCAGGCGATCGCGTTCAGCTGGTACTGCGGGACGCCGGCCTCGTAGGTCTCCAGCTCCAGCCCGAGTCGCTCCAGGAACGCGTCCTTGGCGACCTCTTCGCGGGGGCTGCCGGGCTGGATCGCGTCCGCCTCGGCGACGGCCCGGCGGTTCAGCTCGATCAGCGCCTCGAACCCGGCCGGTGAGTAGTCCGGCAGCTGGTGGTCGTGGCCCTCGATCCCCATGTACGTCGCCTGGGTCGGCTGGAGCTCGATATAAGCCTCCAGGTACCGATCGGAGACCTGGTCGATCGGGCTGTTCGGTGTGGTCGCATCCGTCACCCGGCCGACACTACCCGGGCCCGAGCCACCAGACCGGCGAATTAGGAGGGCTTCAGGCCGGTCTTCTCGTCGAGGAGCTGGAGCAGGTCGTGAGCGGCCAGCTCGACGTCCTTGTGCCGCCATTCGGAGGCGCGGTAGACCGACGCGATCAGGGCCGTCCGGTGGATCCGGCGGAAGTCGCCGAGCACGAAGGCGTAGCGGGCCTTGGTCTCGTCGTTGGCGCCGTCGGTCAGGCCGAGGTGCCAGGCGGCGTAGTCCTCCCAGCCATGGGAGTCGAGGTAGTCGTTCTGCGCCTCGGCATTGGGCTGCGCGTCGCCCCAGTCGCTGTCCAGTACGTACTGCCGGCCCTCGATCAGCCGCCGCGCGTGCTCGACCGCCTGCTTGTTGACCGCGTACTTGGCCATACCGGGGATTGTGCCACCGCGCCACGCCCGGCAGGCGGAATTCCGGCCGGGTGGAATTAACCGCTGTTTCCGGAGGTTGCCTCCAGTTAGACTGGTCACCCTGGAGGGGGAGAACATGGCGCGGATCAGAACGGGGTATTTGGAGGCGGCAGCGTCGGCGGCGGAGCTACTGGCTCGGCCAGAGGTCGACGACGCTTGGTTGAAGGGGAGCGCTCTGCCTGAGCTGAGCGTGGGCGGGCTCGCGGCGCATCTCGCGTGGCAGATCACCATCATCGGTGACGTCCTCGCCGCGCCGGAGCCGGCGGACGAGCCGAGGGAGCTCTACGAGTACTACGCGCAGGTGGGCTGGATCGGCGCGGATCTCGACGAGCCGATCAACGTGCGGATCCGCGAAGGAAGTGAGCGGGAGGCACTCGACGGGGCGGCCGTCGTTGCTCACCGGGCCGCCGCGGCAGCCGCCCGGTTGCGAAAGATCTTGCTGACCGTCGAGCCTCGCCGGGTGCGGCTGCCGTCGTGGGACGGGTGGTCGCTCGACCTTGACGATCTGCTGCTGACCAGGCTGATGGAGCTCGTCGTGCATGCCGACGATCTGGCGGTCAGCGTCGACGTGCCGACGCCGCAGATCTCCCAGACGGCCGCGGGATCGGTGGTCGACCTGCTGAGCAGACTCGCCATCCGCCGCCACGGCGCAGTCGAAGTAGTCCGCGCCCTCAGCAGACCCCACCGCACCTCCGGCCCAATCGCAGCCCTCTAGTTACGGGTGGGCGCTGGCGCGCCAGCGGCCGGGGCCTGGGTGGAGGGGGCGGCGGACGTTGCGCCAGTAGGAGGCCCAGTCGCTGGCT
>NZ_DASRXP010000055.1:0-2126 GCF_035687465.1 Kribbella sp. | reverse complement strand
CCCACCACCCGGACCCACAGAACCCACCGAAACCACCCGGGCGACGGAATCCCCTGATGCTGCTCACACGTCAGCGCGGATCCGCGTAGCTGCGTCCTTCCCTGGTCGACGTGGTGGGTGTCAAGGGTCGAACTTGTTCGAGCCCGAAGGGCCGCGAAGCGCCCTTGACTCACCTCGCCGCGACTAGCAAACTCACGCAGCCCGGCGACGCGAACCACCCACACCTATGGCTGACCAACTACAGCACCGCCGCGTACCGGCGTACCGGGAAGCTCAGAGGTTGCGGTGTTGCTCCGCCAACTCTTTCAGGTAGAGGGCGCTTTGCTTCGGGGTGCGCGCCTGGCTTTCGTAGTCGACTCGGACGATGCCGAAGCGCTTGTCGTAGCCGTAGGCCCATTCGAAGTTGTCGAGGAGGGACCAGGCAAGGTAGCCGCGGATGTCGGCGCCTTCGTTGATCGCGCGCGCGACTGCCGCCAGGTGGGACGTGAAGTATGCCGTCCGATCGGCGTCGGCGACATAGTCGTTCTCGTCGGGGACGTCCTGGAAGGCGGAGCCGTTCTCGGTGACGACCATCGGCAGCCCCGGGTAGTCCTTGCTGATCCGAACGAGTAGATCGGTGAAGCCCTCCGGCACGATCTCCCAGTCCATCGCGGTGCGCGGCTTGTTCAGCGGCAGGGTTCGGCTGATCGGCAGGCCGTCGTCATCAGTGGTCCGGCCGTTCTCGTCGAAGCCGGTGAACTTCTGGCTGAAGTAGTAGTTGATGCCGAGCACATCGATCGGCGTAGAGATCGACGCCAGATCGCCTTCCTGTACAGGGATCTCGATCCCCTGCGCGGCAAGGTCATCGATCACGTCGGCCGGATAGCGCCCGTGCACCAGCGGATCCAGGTAGAGCCTTGCGCCCATCCCGTCAGCTCGTCGTGCCGCCTCGAGATCCGGTTCGGCATCGCTGGCCGGGTACGCCGTGGCCGCGTTCAAGGTGATCCCGATATCGAGCTTGCGTGGCGCCGCCTCACGCATGCGCTCGGTGGCCAGCCCGTGTCCGAGCAGCAAATGGTGCACCGCCGATACTGCCGCGGGGAATTCCTGACGCCCCGGGGCATGAGCGCCGTACGCGTAGCCGAGCATCGCCGAGCACCACGGTTCGTTCAGCGTGGTCCAGGTGTCGACCCGGTCGCTCAGCGCGTCGAACACCAGCATCGAGTAGTCGGCGAACCGGTACGCCGTGTCGCGGACCGGCCAGCCGCCGGCGTCCTCGAGTTCCTGCGGCAGGTCCCAGTGGTACAGCGTCACCCACGGGTCGATGCCCTGGGCAAGCAGTTCGTCGACCAGCCGGTCGTAGAAGGCGAGGCCGGCCGGGTTGACGGGACCGGTGCCGTGCGGCTGGATCCGCGTCCACGAGACGGAGAACCGGTAGGTGTCCAGTCCGAGGTCCTTGATCAGGGCAACGTCGGCCGGCATCCGGGTGTAGTGCTCGCAGGCGATGTCGCCGGTGTCGCCGTTGTCGATCGCGCCGGGGACGCGGCAGAAGGTGTCCCAGATGGACGGCGTCCGGCCGTCCACGTCGATCGCGCCCTCGATCTGGTACGCCGACGTGGCGACGCCCCAACGGAAGCCCGCCGGCAGACCGGCGATCAGCTGCTGCTCGGACAGGGTGGTGGGAACAGTGGTTGTGTTCATCGCAGACGTACGGCGCTCGCCGGTAGGCGGGCGCCGTACTGGCTCCCTTCGGAGAAAGAGTGGTTAGAGGTCAGGCGACCGGGACGCGGCCGGGCAGCCAGCAGGCCACCGATCGGCTCGGGTCGTTCCTGGCCTCGGGGACACCGAGGACCGGTATCTCCGACGAACAGCGGTCGAACGCGTGCGGGCAGCGCGGGTGGAAGGCGCAGCCGGACGGCATGCCGCGCAGGTCGGGCGGCGAGCCCGGGATCCCGGACAGCTCCCGGCGCGGGCCGCGCAGTGCCGGGAAGGATTTCAGCAGACCCTCGCTGTATGGATGCAGGGAGTCCTTGTAGAGATCGGCCGACCGCGCCTCCTCGACGATGCGACCGCCGTACATGATCGCGATCCGGTCAGAGAACTCGACCAGCAGGGACAGGTCGTGGGTGATGAAGAGCACCGAGAAG
>NZ_DASRXP010000054.1:0-4042 GCF_035687465.1 Kribbella sp. | reverse complement strand
GCGGGGCGGTGTGTACAGGGTTGCACCTTCCGTAGCGGCATGTGGTCCAGTGGACTTACGTCCCGATCCCTTGAGGAAAGGTCCCTGCTCATGCATTCGTCTTTCATGCCACCCCGCCAGGTCAAGATCGGTGACGCGGCGGCCTTCGCCGGCAGCACGCCACGGGCGATTCGCCATTACCACGAGATCGGCCTGCTCCCCGAGCCTGAGCGGGGCGGTGATGACCGCCGCCGCTACGGGTACGAGGACATGATCCGCCTGCTGTGGATTCGCAAGATGGCCAACGCCGGGATCGCCCTGGACGACATCCGTGACGCCTTTACCACCGGCATGGCTTCCGCCGGTGCGGACAGCGGAGACGGTATCGCGGGCATCCTGGAGCGGTTGGAGGAAACCCTCGCCGAGCAGGAGGCGGAATTGCGGCGGCAGCGGACCGCCGTGCAGCGGATGCGCACCGAAGGCAGCCGGATGGGCCTGCTCTCCGACTTCGTCACCGAACGCCTCAAGAGCCTGCCCGAAGGCTCCCTGCGTCAGGCGGACCTGGACAGTCTGCTGGTCACTGAGCGGATCTTCGGCCCGCTCGGCGCGGCCGTCCAGGCCACCCGCTTCGTCGTCCTGGCCACGCATCCCACTCTGCGGGAGGATTCCGACCGCATCGATGACGCCGAGGAGGCACTCGATAACAGCGTCGCCGTCGATGATCCACGGGTGGCTCAAGTGGCCGTCGAGCGGCGCGCCTTCGAAAGCGCCCTGCAGGCCGTCATCGAGGAGTCCGGCCTGGGTAAGGACGACGATGCCCTCTGCGACGCCTGGGACACTTTGCACTCTGCTACCGCCGATGACGGCAAGGACGAGGCCGACCTCAGCTCTGGCAGGCGGGAGGCTGACTCCATGAGCGCGTTCGAAGCCATCGGCAAGATGCCCTACGACTTCTCCCCAGCCCGCCTGCGCTGTATGGAACTGGCCGAAGAGCTATCCGCCCAAGACTCACCCGCTACCTAAAACACGACCTAAGCCCAAACAACGTTTCGCGACGACGCGCCCGCCGTCAACCGAACGCCCTCCCGAAGGGTGCGGCCTGGCTGCGTTCGTTCGCCAGGGTTTCCGGACCTATGCGTCGCGACGCTGCTGGCGGACCTGGGTGTCACGCGGTCGCATTCGCGGCCGCACGTGTCCAACGACAACCCCTACAGCGAGGCCCAGTTCAAGACGTTGAAGTACTGCCCGGCGTTCCCCGGCCGGTTCGGGTCGATCGCTGATGCCCGCGCGTTCAGCCGACGGTTTTTCCAGTACTACAACCACGAACGAACCACCGAAGGACAACGAGGAGGCAGAACACGAAACAGAACAAGCAGCCTGAACTGTCGCTGAGTAGGCCCGGGGCGCGGTACCGACATTGCTGCCGACCCGTTTCCCCAGACCCCTCGCCGAACCCGCCGTGCGCCTCTCAACGCAACGGGCTCTCCACGGTTCCTGCCGTCAGACCTGTTCGAGAAACAGAAACGGAGTAGGGATCTTGCCTCCTCGGTAGCGGTACCGGGTGACCGGGACCGCTGCGATCGGACGGCGTTCGGACTCGCCCGCTGCAATCGGCAGCCAGTGCCCTTCCGGGGTAACAAACCTCCGGCGGACGTCCCCCCACTTCCAGCGGAACCGGTGCGTCAGCATCCGGATCAGCCGCCACCACGTGAAACTGTCCAGCATGCTGAACACATTCTTCGCGATGGCATAACGGAAGTAGTTTGCCCACCCGTGCATAATCGAATTCAGCCGACCAAGCACGTACTCCAAATCCATCTGCGACAACCTGTGGGTCAGTGCACGAATCTTCATCTTCACCGACCTGATCGGCCGATCACCGATGAACGTGTACACATACCACTTGTTCGTGCCCTTCTTACGGCGCCACTGGATGCGGAACCCCAGAAAGTCGAACCCCTCACTCATGTGCACGACCCGGGTCTTGGCCGGTGACAGCCTCAACCCCATCGGTGCCAGCACCCGCGCGACGTCCTCACGCACCACCTCGGTGTCCGATTCGGTGCCGTGCACCACAACGACAAAATCGTCGCAATAGCGCACGATCCTCCAATTCGGCATCCCCTTGGCACGGCGTTTCTCCCGCCGCGGACTGGTCGACATCGCCCCGCCCGACTTCCACGGCCCGTGCAGGTGCTCATCGAGCACCGACAGGGCAATATTCGCCAGCAACGGCGAGAGGATGCCACCTTGCGGCGTTCCGGTGTGAGTGTTCTGTAGTTCGCCGAGTTCCGTGAGGAGCCCGGCTTTCAGGAACGACTTCACCAACCCCAGCACACGTTTATCCTTGATCCTGGCGCGGACGCGGTTCATCAAGGCCGTGTGATCGATCTCGTCGAAACACGCCTGAATGTCGGCATCCAGCACCCACCTGTAACCCACCGAACCGAACAGGTGAATCTCGGCAATCGCATCCTGAGCCCGCCGCTTGGGTCGGAACCCGTACGAGACCGGCTCGAAATCGGCCTCGAAAATGGGTTCCAGCACCAGTTTAAGTGCTGCCTGGACGACCCGGTCGGCGATCACGGGAATACCGAGTCGCCGCAATTTCCCGGACCCGCCCGGTTTCGGGATCTTGCGTTCCCGCACCGGCAGCGGACGGAATATCCCGTCCTTGATCGAGTCCCGCAGGCCGTCCAGGAACGCAGGCACGCCGATGCCGCCTTCCAGCGTGCGGACCGTTACAGCGTCCACACCTGGAGTATTCGCACCCTTGTTACCCGCGACCCGGTCAAACGCCACACTCAGCGTCGCCGGGTCATGAACGAGATTGAACAGGTCGTCGAACCTGCGGCCGGGATCGGCCACAGCCCAACGGTGAAGCTTGGCTTGCATCCACGCTACCTTCGACCGCGACCCAACCGGGTCCTGCTCGAAAGCGCCACCATTCAGCGGCGCGTCTTGCGTCATTGCAACCTCCAGTCCTTCTCGAAACCGCTGCCGCCCTTCCCCGTGTGACCGGCTTTCCCGGACTCTGAGTACTACGGCGACTCCGCCCCACCCGCGCCGTTCAGCGGTCGATGCGCCTATCCCGATCAGCAGACTGGTGATCTACCTACCGGGATCTGGCGCGGGCGGTTCCCACGTTCACTGCAATCCGCTCAGCGAAGGAGGAGCCCGACTGTGTCCCAGCAGCATCGCCACGAGTACGCCGCAGGCTTTCCTCGTGGCCTCCCCGCGCGGCAAATGAAGACCTCACGGAAAGTTCCCGCCAGCAAAAGAAACAAAAAAAACAGCGGGACGCACTGCGACCGGCCCAGATCCGCCAGGTTTCGAGCCGGTGTCAAGGTTGAAGGACGTAACAACGCCGGTTCCTCGCGTACTCCTCTTCGCCATCGCTCCCCAGGCCTACGCCATCTGGCAGTGCTGACGCACCCCGGGTTTGTCAGGGCTGCTTCCCACCCTCCCCGGCACCACCCGGATCAGACTGCCCTCAGCTTCGTCACCCTGCTGCGACAGGACAACGGCGCAGGTCTCTCACCTCCACACGAACTTGCAGCGCCTCGTGGCGCAATCATCCGCCTTGACAACTTCCGGGTCGCCGGCACCGCGCTGCGGAAGGTGGTGATGTCAATCATGCTGTGGCTGTCGGTGCACGTGCGAAGTTGGCGTAAAGATCACCTGGGTCGACCTCAGCTTGACGTGTCCGTAGATCAGTCCTTACCGTCGGCGACGACGTAGCCACGTGTGGCCCGTGCCGTGGCTGTTATGTGTGCACCCCTTGGGGTTGGTGCCGCTCGTAGCTGTGAAGGCCGTGATGGCATGCTGAGGGCGAGTAGCGACGTTCCTGCAGACGCTAGACCGCTTGACTAACTTCCTGCGTGTGAAGTGGTTGAGCTGCTCTAGCCAACGCAGTGACAGTGGAGGGCTCTGCGTTGTTCTCAACTGCGCAAACGGGCACTCCGGCTGCGTGAAGGTGCACGATCGGGGTTGTTTTGGGCGTTAGTGTCACCGCGTGCGCGCTAGCCGTGTTGACACGTGCGAAAATCGCACGATGATAGAG
>NZ_DASRXP010000053.1:0-26932 GCF_035687465.1 Kribbella sp. | reverse complement strand
CCCGCACGATCCCGTCGCCCACGGACAGGTAGTACTTCACCAGATCGAGCTTGGTCTCCCCGCGCGCCGCGAAGTACACCCGCTCCGGATTCGAGATCCGAACGGTCCGCTCACCGATCTCCAACTCAACCGCCGGAGACTTCGCCTTGCCCTTGGCCTCTGCCATGCACGCCAACCTAACCTCCCCCACGGACATCCGGCAGCCACCACAGCCGCTTGCGTCCGAAGAACTAGCGGGACGTCCCTCCAGTTCTTCGGACGTCAGCGGTCAGGCGAGGCGGGTCAGCCAGCCGCGGGGGTCGGGGGTGCGGCCGTACTGGAGGTCGAGGAGGGATTTGCGGAGGGTGGCGGTGACGGGGCCGACGCCGTAGTCGACGGAGTGATCGCCGATGGTGAGGTCACCGTCGGACCAGGCGAGGCGGCCGATCGGGGTGATCACCGCGGCGGTGCCCGAGGCGAAGACCTCCGTGATCTCGCCGCTGCGCAGGCCGTCGCGCCACTCGTCGGCGGAGATGCGCCGCTCGTCCACCTCATGGCCGAGGTCCCTGGCGAGGTCAAGCACCGACGCCCGGGTGACGCCTTCCAGGATCGAGCCGGACAGTTCGGGCGTGACGATCTTGCCGTCGGCGTACACGAAGAACAGGTTCATGCTGCCGATCTCTTCGAGCCAGTGGCGTTCCACCGCGTCCACGAAGGCGACCTGGTCGCAGCCGTTGGCGATCGCCTCGGCCTGGGCGGCCAGGCTGGCTGCGTAGTTGCCGCCGCATTTCGCCGCACCCGTCCCGCCCGGTGTGGCACGGATCGACGAGGTGGTCAGCCAGATGGAGACCGGCTTGGGGCCGGTGTCGAAGTATGGGCCGGCCGGGGACGCTATGACCCCGAACAGCACCTCCCGGGCGGGCCGGACGCTCAGCGCGGCCTCGGTAGCGATCATGTACGGCCGCAGGTAGAGGCTGGTCTCACCGGTCTCGGCTTGGGGAACCCAGGACTCGTCGACCGTCACCAGTGCGCGCAGCGCGGCGACGAAGTCCTCCTCCGGCACCTGTGGCAGGGCAAGCCGCGTGGCGCTCCGGCTGAAGCGAGCGGCATTGACCTCCGGGCGGAAGCCCCAGACCGAGCCGTCCTCGTGCCGGTAGGCCTTCAGGCCTTCGAAGATCTCCTGCGCATAGTGCAGTACGGCTGCTGCCGGGCTCACCTTGAGGGGCGCGTAGGCGGTCACCTTCTGGTCGTGCCAGCCACGGTCGACCGACCACGAGGCAACCACCATGTGGTCGGTGAAGGCCTGTCCGAAGCCGGGCTTGTCCAACACGGCCGTCCGGGTCTCTGTGGTCGCCGGATCGCTCCGCAACTCGAGGCCGAAGTCCCACGCGTCTGTCACTGCCGCTCCCCGATTAGGTCCTGTCACCCTCGGCACGCTACCCCTGCGTCCAGGCAGAACTCGACCCGCTGCCCACAGTGCGGCCGAAGTACGGCCTGCGCTTCAGCAGCTCGCGATAGTCCCGCACTGCCGGCCGCCCAAGCTCCCGACCTTGTACTGCGAACAGCACGCGCCCGGCCGCGTCGTACAGGGACTGCGTGTGCCACCGATCCTCGAGCTCGACCAGTACGCGCATCGCGGTCGCGAGCCCGGCAGCAACCTCGCCGTCGAGGACCAGGCACTGCGCCAACTGCAGCTCGAGCTCGGCCCGCTCCCGGAGGTGCTCGCCCGGGCAGAGCGTCAGCGCGCGGTCCTGCGCGACGTACGCGGCCGGCGTATCACCGAGAGCCGTGTAGACGAAGCTCTCCAACCCATGCACCTCGTACTGCGCCCAGCCGAAGAGCGAGGTGGCTCCATCCTCCTGCGCAGGTGGCTCGTCGAAGCAGGCAAGGAGCTGGCGCAAGGCCTCCCTGGCCTCGGTCTCGAGCTCGAGCGAGGCCAGAACCTTGGCGCGAGCAGCAAGGGCCCGCCCGATATCGCGCGGCTGAGCAACAAGCGTGAGCCCCTGCTCGGCCAACTCCAGCAACTCGGGCAGTGGTCGCTGCTCGGACAACCCGCTGATCGACTCCCAGCTGCGAACCCGGCCGCCGATCCAGCCCTCGGCAGAACTGTCAGCTGTCGACCGGGCGGTCCGCCACCAGCGTGCTGCCGCCCTCATCCGACCTACAGCCGTAAGGGACATAGCGATCATGACTGCGAGCTCGGCAGCGGGAACGGCCAGCTCTGTGGAACCCGCGGCAGCCGAGGCGCGAAGGAGCTGGAGGTCGGCGGCCAGCTCGGGCAGGAGCTCGGCCGCTGGGGTAGTGGGGAAGTCCGCTGCGTGGCCCGCCACCACCGCACTCCACTCCTCTACCTCCCGTACCTGACCGAACGAACCGGCCACTCCGTGGCGGACTGCCTCCAGCACGTCCACGCCCGCGGACAGAGCCGGCACCGGCGGCTGCACGCTCGGCGGAGCGGCCGGCCCGGGCGTCCTGGCCGGCCGGGCCCGCTCGTAGGCGCTGGTCAGGGCGCTGCCAGTGCCCAGCTCCCGGTCGCAGAACTGGGCGAGATGAGCGGACCCGGGGCGCTGGCCACGCTCCACCTGGGACAGGTAGCTGTGGTCGTAGCCCACCCGGGCCGCAAGCTGCCGCAAGCTCAGAGCGGCCGCCTGCCGGGACCGCCTCAACTGCACGCCGAACGCTGTCTCAGCCACAGGATCCTCCCCCGGTCGAGCTGCGGGTGGTTGCGGTGCGTGGTGGGAACGCTACAAGGGCCTACCGACAGAACACGCTGCAGCGGCGGCCGACCCAGCTGTAGAAAGCTGTGGGCTGTTTGGACAGCCCACAGATCACACCTGGTGGGTCAGGGGCCCGGCGGTGAGGCTTCAAGGGTGGACCGACAGGGCATGACACAGCAGGGGCCGCGCTCCTTCCTTCTGGTGCGGCTCCCCACTACCGGCGTGGTAGCAGAGGGGGTCGAGTGGTCCGACCGGCAGGTGACCCTGCGCTGGTGTGAGCAGGGGCTGTCCTCCGCTGTCTCGGTCTGGGAGGGCGGCCTCGAGGCGGTCCTGGCGGCTCACGGCGACGATGGCGCTACGAGAGTGCAGTGGTTCACCGGCCCTCAGCCCGAGGCAGCCGGGACATGGCTGCCGGCCGCAAGCCTGGACGGACGGTGCGTGCGGTGCGGCCGGATCTGGCCCTGCCTCGGCTGCGGCCCGTGAGGCTGTCGCCTGCTCGAGCCCGGCGTCGGCTTCCGGACAGGGTCGGATGTCCGCCAGGGCGATGCATTGACCAGCAGTTTCGGAACCTCTCTACTTAATGCACCCCAACCGCTGGAGGTCCGCCCATGCGTTCTCGGTGCTTTGCCGCGGTCACCGCGCTCCTGCTGCTCGTCGCCGGCCTGGTCACCGGTGCTTCGACGGCCCAGGCAGCGAACCTGCTGACCAACCCTGGGTTCGAGGCCGGCTCGGTGAGCGGTTGGACGTGTTCCGGTGGCTCGGTCGTCGGCAGCCCGGTCCGCACCGGGAGCTTCGCGCTGAACGGTGCGGTGTCGGCCTCGGACTTCGCCCAGTGCAGCCAAACGGTCGCGGTGCAGCCGAACACGGCGTACACGCTGTCGGCCTGGGTGCGTGGGGCGTACGTCTATCTGGGCGTCACCGGCGGTGCCTCGACGTGGACGCCCTCTGCCACTGGCTACACCCAACTGACGGTCGCCTTCACGAGTGGAGCGAGCCAGACGTCCGCACAGATCTACCTGCACGGCTGGTACGGCCAGGGCGCCTACCAAGCCGACGACGTCAACCTGGACGGCCCCGGCGGTAACCCACCGACGGGAGCCCCCGGTGTCCCCGGAAGCCCTTCTATCACCAGTACTACGAACAGCGCGATCTCCCTGGCCTGGGGTGCATCCACCGGCACCGTGACCGGATACCGCATCTACGAAGGCACCAGCGTCGTGCAAACAGTCACCGGTACGTCGGCGACGATCTCGGGGCTCCCCACCTGTACGAGCCACAGCTACTCCGTAGCGGCGTACAACGGGAGCGGTGAATCCGCGAAGTCCTCAGCAGCCTCGGGGACCACCACCGGCTGTACGACTACCGGGCTGCCCAAGCACGCGCTCATCGGCTACCTGCACGCAAGTTTCGCCAACGGCTCCGGCTACGTCCGGATGGCCGACGTCCCGAGTGCGTGGAACATCATCAACCTCTCCTTCGGCGAGCCGACGTCGGTGACGTCGGGCGACATCCGGTTCAACCGCTGCCCGGCCAGCGAGTGCCCGAACGTGGAGAGCGAGGCCGACTTCATCGCCGCGATCCGCGCCAAGCAAGCAGCCGGGAAGAAGGTGCTGATCTCGATCGGCGGCGCCAACGGTCAGGTCCAGCTCACCACGACCGCGGCCCGGGACGCCTTCGTCAGTTCGGTCGGCTCGATCATCGACCGCTACGGCCTCGACGGGCTGGACATCGACTTCGAAGGCCATTCGCTCTACTTCAACGCGGGGGACACCGACTTCCGCAACCCGACCACGCCGGTGATCGTGAACCTGATCTCCGCGCTGAAGACCCTGAAAGCGAAGTACGGCGCGAAGTTCGTGCTGACGATGGCGCCGGAGACATTCTTCGTCCAGGTCGGCTATCAGTTCTACGGCGGCTCGAGCGGTGGCGACAATCGGACCGGCTCCTACCTGCCGGTGATCCACGCGCTGCGGGATTCGCTGACCGTGCTGCACGTCCAGGACTACAACTCGGGTCCGGTGATGGGTCTGGACAGCCAGTACCACAACATGGGCGGCGCCGATTTCCACATAGCGATGACCGACATGATCAAGGCCGGCTTCCCGGTGGCGAACACGGGCCAGACCTTCCCGGGCCTCCGGGAAGATCAGATCGCCTTCGGCCTGCCGGCCGCCGTCAGCGCCGGGAACGGCTACACCGCCCCGGCGGCCGTGCATCAGGCGCTCGACTGTCTGGTGAAGGGTCAGAACTGCGGCGGTTACAGCCTTCGCGGCGGGGCTTCGCCGTCATTCCGCGGCCTGATGACCTGGTCGATCAACTGGGACCGCTACTACAACTGGGAGTTCCAGAACAGCCACGCCCCGTATCTTGCTGCCTTGCCCTAATCAACCCCTGCTGACTGCAGCCCCCGGCACCAATTGGTCGCCGGGGGCTGCAACAGCCGTCACGGGAATGGCAGGTGTTTTTATCGACCAGGTGTTGCCGGCGGCACGGTAGCCGGTACCGGCATGGATGTCGGCGTCACAGTCGGCGGCACGGGCGTAGTCGCCGTTGCGGTCGGTGGCACGGGCATGGATGTGGGCGGCACGGTTGGCGGTACCGCCATGGATGTCGGCGGCACCGGCACCGGCACCGGCGCTGTTGCCGGTGGTGGAGGTGTGGATCCGTTGGTGGAGGCGGCGACGGCCGAGATCGTCACGCCGGTGGCGGCCACCGCGAACACCGCGGCGGAAACCACCTTGAGGGTGGTCCAGCGACGCAGTCGCCGCTGTCCACCATGCAGCACCCCGGCCAGCGGTAGCTGGCTCGGAGCGTCGCTCCGGTCGCGCCGGAATAGTGATCGCATTTGTTCCTCGAGCTCCTTGTCATCTGTCATCGGACAGCCCCCTGCAGTTCGAACTCCGTCGTTTGCCGTATTGCCCGGATCGCCGCGGATGTGTGCGCCTTGACCGTTCCCTGGGCGCAGCCCATCACCGCCGCCGTCTCGCTGACGCTCAGGTCCTCCGCGAAACGGAGGATCAGGACCATGCGCTGGCGCTTGGGTAACCGGCTCAGCGCTCGAGCCAGGTCGATACGATCGTCCGGCGCCTCGTCGACCGTCTCCAGGACGCCGAAGGTCGGGTCGTCACTCGGCCGCTCTCGCCGGCGCCACATCCGCCTGGTCTCACTCAGGTACATGTTCAGGATCGCCTTGCGGACATAGGCGTCCGGACTGTCCGCCGCGGTGACCTTGGGCCAGACCACGTACAACTTTTCCAGGCTCTGCTGGACGAGATCCTCGGCGAACTGGCGATCGTTGCACAGCAAGTACGCCGTCCGAAGCCAGTGGCGCTGCCGGGCGACGACGAACTCGACGAAGTTCTCCCGCGATCTGTGGGGCATGCCCTATAGACGCGCCCGACGCGCCATTCGGTTTAGCGGGCGCCTCGGCGAGGCGGCTGACAGGGCTGCAGGCTCTCAACGAAAGATGTGTGGCCGGGATGTCGAGGCCGGCGTGGTGGCTCCGTCTCAGGGGTAGATGCGGCCGGCGTGGCCGCACGGAGCGGAAGGGCAGCCATGCGAAAACTGATAGTCCAGCAGTGGGTCACCGTCGACAACATCGCCGCGGAGGAGGACGGCGGGCTCAGCTTCGTGTCAGGGGAGCCCTTCTCCGAGAAGACCAACCCTGCGTTCAAGGCGAGCATGATGAGGTTCATCGACTCGATCGACACGATGATTCTCGGTGCGAATACCTACGCCCAGTCCTAGGACTACTGGCCGTACGCCGACGAGCAGGGCGAGTACGGCGAGTGGCTCAACAACCTGACCAAGTTCGTCGTCTCGTCGAAGCTGGATGACGCCCCCTGGGGCGACTTCCCCGCCGCGACCGTAACGCGCGACCCGGTCGCCACCATCCGGGAGCTCAAGGAGCAGAGCGGCAAGGACATCTGGCTGTGGGGGAGCTTGAAGCTCATGCACTCCCTGCTGGACGGCGGCATCGTCGACGAAGTCCGGATGCTGGTCTGCCCGGCGTCCCGCGGCAAGGGAACGCGCGTTTTCGAGGATGCGCAAGACCTGAAGCTGGTCGAGGCCACCTCGTTCGAAAACGGCTTGGCGCTTCTGCGCTACGAGATCGAGAAATAGGCGGAAAGTCCGCTCTTCCGCTACCGGCTACGCCGTGGGCCAGTGAGCGGGGACTGCGGTTGTGGATCAACGGTGCCCAAGAATTCCCCGACCGCTGGTATGAAGGGAGTATGCCAACGTCATCTGTCCGCCCGGTGATCCTGACCGTGGACGACGACCCGGGCGTCTCCCGGTCGATCGCCCGCGACCTTCGCCGCCGGTACGGCGAGGAGAACCGGATCGTGCGGGCCGAGGCCCCCGACCAGGCCCTGGACGCCCTGAAGGAACTCAAGCTGCGGGGCGAGCCGGTCGCCGTGCTGCTGGCCGACTACCGGATGCCGGGGATGTCCGGGATCGACTTCCTCGAGAACGCGATGGAGCTGTTCCCGCTCGCCCGGCGGGTCCTGCTGACGGCGTACGCGGACACCGATGCGGCCATCCAGGCCATCAACGTGGTCGACCTCGACCACTACCTGCTGAAGCCCTGGAACCCGCCGGAGGAGAAGCTCTACCCGGTGGTCGACGCGATGCTCGATCTGTGGAAGTCGACCCCGGAGCCGTCCACCGACGAGACCCGGGTGATCGGCCACCGCTGGTCGGCCCCGTCCTTCCAGGCCCGCGACTTCCTCGCTCGCAACGCGGTGCCGTTCCGCTGGCTCGGCGTCGACGACGAGGAGAGCAAGCGGCTGCTCGATGCCGCCGGGATCGACGGTTCCACGCTGCCGGTGATCATCACGCCGGACGGCACGGTCCTGGTCCAGCCGTCGGATGCCGACCTGGCGGACAAGGTCGGGTTGTCGACGCACCCGACCGAAGAGTTCTACGACCTGGTCGTGGTCGGCGGCGGACCGGCCGGGCTGGGCGCTGCCGTGTACGGCGCGAGCGAGGGTCTGCGTACCGTCCTGATCGAAGAGGTCGCGACGGGTGGTCAGGCCGGTCAGTCGAGCCGGATCGAGAACTATCTCGGCTTCCCCGACGGAGTGTCCGGAGCGCAGCTCACCGACCGGGCCCGCCGGCAGGCGGTCCGCTTCGGGGCCGAGCTGCTGACCGCCCGCCAGGTGGTCGGGCTGGAAACGATCGGGTCCGCCCGGCGGCTGCAGTTCTCCGACGGCACCGAGATCTCGGCCCACTCGGTGATCCTGGCGACCGGCGTCGCCTACCGGACCCTGCAAGCACCGGGGGTGGATGACCTGTGTGGCCGGGGGATCTACTACGGCTCGGCGACGACCGAGGGCCCGGCCTGCGCCGGCCAGGAGGTCTACATCATCGGCGGCGCGAACTCCGCCGGCCAGGCCGCGGTCTACTTCTCGAGGCACGCCGAACGCGTGCATATGCTGGTAAGAGGTCCCTCACTCGAGGCGACCATGTCGTCGTACCTGATCGATCAGATCGACGGCATCGACAACATCGAGGTCCACACCTGCACCCAGGTCGTGTCCTGCAAGGGATCCGACCACCTCGAGCGGGTCACGCTGACCAACAGTGCGACCGGTGAGAGCAGGGAGGTGGACACGGAATGGATGTTCGTGTTCATCGGCGCGGCACCGCGGACCGACTGGCTGCCTGGTGACCTGCTGCGCGACACCCGCGGGTTCGTGCTGACCGGGCCGGACCTGCACGGCAAGCCGCCGGGCTGGTCGCTGGAGCGGGAGCCGTACCACCTGGAGACGAGCATGCCGGGCGTCTTCGCCGCGGGCGACGTCCGGGCCGAGTCGGTGAAGCGAGTCGCCTCCGCGGTCGGCGACGGAGCGATGGCCGTGACCTTGGTGCACCGATACCTGGAGATGCTGTGATGACTGCCGCAGTGGAAGAGCCGCGACGGATGACTCGCGACGAGCTGCGCACCCTGTTCCTGTTCGAGAGCCTGACCGACGAGCAGCTCGACTGGCTGGCCCGCGAGGGCCACGTCACCAAGGTCGACGAGGGCAAGGTCTTCAGCGAGGGCGACGAGGCCACCTGCTGCTACGTGCTGGTCTCCGGCGGGCTGCGGATGTGCAAGCTGTTGCAGGGCGAAGAGGTCGAGATCAACCGGACCTCACAGCGCGGCGTGTACGCCGGTGCGTTCAACGCCTTCTTCGGCGCTGACGACCGGAAGGGCTACACGGCCTCGATGTACGTGCTCGAGCCGTCGGAGTTCTTCGAGATCGACGCCGCCACGATGGCGACGATGATGAACGCCTGGTTCCCGATGGCGGTGCACCTGATCGAGGGCTTCGTGATGGGGATGCGCCGGACCAACGAGACGATGGGGCAGCGCGAGCGGTTGCTGGCCCTCGGCTCCTTGTCGGCCGGCCTCACGCACGAGTTGAACAACCCTGCCGCCGCAGCCGTCCGGGCGGTATCGACGCTGCGGCAGCGGGTCGCCGGGATGCGGTCCAAACTCGCCATGCTTGCCGATGGCACCCTTGACACCACGAAGCTGCACCAGCTCGTGGCGATCCAGGAGGCGGCGGTCGAGAAGGTCGCGAAGGCTCCCGAGCGCTCGCCGCTGGAGCTCAGCGACGCCGAGGACGAGCTGTCCGACTGGCTGGACGAGCACGGGGCGAGGGGCAGCTGGGACGTCGCGCCGGTGCTGGCCGCGGTCGGGCTGGACGTGGCGTGGATGGAGGAGGTGCTGACCGCCGTCGGCCCGGAGTACCTCGAGGGCGCGATCCGCTGGCTGATGTACACGATCGACACCGAGTCGCTGATGAACGAGATCGACGACTCGGTGACCCGGATCTCCACCCTGGTCGGTGCGGCCAAGCAGTACTCGCAGATCGACCGGTCGCCGTACCAGGTGGTGGATCTGCGGGAGTTGCTGAAGTCGACGCTGGTGATGATGTCGAACAAGCTCCAGGGCATCACGGTGGTGAAGGACTTCGATCCCGAGCTGCCGCCGATCCCGGCGTACGCGGCCGAGCTCAACCAGGTGTGGACGAACATCATCGACAACGCGGTCGGCGCGATGAACGGCTCCGGCACCCTGACGCTGCGAACCAAGCGCGACGGCGCGTACGCCGTGATCGAGATCGGCGACACCGGCCCCGGCATCCCGGCCGAGATCCGGAACCGCATCTTCGAGCCGTTCTTCACTACCAAGCCGATCGGCGAGGGCACCGGCCTCGGCCTGGACATCTCCTGGCGGATCATCGTGAAGAAGCACCACGGTGACCTCCGGGTCGACTCCCAGCCCGGTGACACCCGGTTCAAGATCGTGCTCCCACTGAACCCCGAAAACGAGATCGAGGCCCAGGCCGACCTCAGCTGACCTCCGATAAAGCATCAGTGGTTGGTGATGCTTTGTAAGATATCATGACTCCATGATGAGTAGACGGGACGCGGCTGCTTCGCAAACCTCCCTGATGCTGGAGGTCGGGAAGGCGCTCAGTTGCGAGAACAGGCTCGCGCTCCTGGTCGCCTTGGCCGATCGGCCTGCGACGGTGAGTGACCTCGTCGGAGTGACTGGCACCTCGCAGCCCAACGTCTCCAACCACCTGGCGTTGCTGAGGGCGGCCAGTCTGGTCAAGTCCGAGAAGTCGGGCCGCACGGTCCAGTACGAGCTCGCCACCCCTCAGGTCGCCGATCTGGTGCACGCACTGGTCGCTGTCGTCGATTCCTGACGGGATCAGCGCAGGGCGGTGCCGTGGGCGTGGGTCAGCAAGGTGAGGTCGGCGCGGGTCGGGAGGGATTCCCAGTCGCCGTGGGCGCCTACACAGAAGGCTCCGCAGGTGGTAGCGCGGGTCAGGCGGGCCTCGGGTGGGAGGCCGTCGAGGGTTGCGGAGAGGTAGCCGGAGACGAACGCATCGCCGGCGCCGATGCTGTCGACGACTGTGACCTGCAGGGCCGGCTGATGGAGCGCACCCTGGGGTGAATGGGTCCACGCGCCCTTGCCGCCGGCTGTCACGACCACCTCGTCGACACTTCCCGCCAGCAGGTCCGCGATGGGTTCGGCCGTGTCAGTGAGGATGTCGAGCTCGTCCTCGGACGCGAAGATCGTCTGCACGAACGGCAGCAACTCCCGCAGAGCCGAAGCCGCGTCGGCCCGCGACCACAGCCGCGCGCGATAGTTGACGTCCAGCGAAACCCGAACCCCAACAGCAGAAGCAGCCTGTACTACGGACGCCGTCGCCGCGCGAGCGCTGTCCGAGAGGGCCGGGGTGATTCCAGTGACGTGAAGCAGGCGAGGTGTCGTGGCGGTGAGGGCGGCTGCGCACTCGTCGGCGGTGAGGGTGGAGCCGGCCGAACCGCGGCGGTGGTAGCTGACCCGGGTGATGTCGTGGGCCGGTTGATCGAAGGCGATGAAGCCGGTGAACGAATCGTCGGCGAACCGGACGCGGCTGGTGTCGACGCCCTCGGCCCGCAGAGTCCGGCGGATCAGCTGCCCGGGCTCATCGTTGCCCACGGCACCAACCCAGGTGACCACGTGCCCGAGCCGAGCCAGCCCGATCGCCACGTTGCTCTCGGACCCCGCCACTGACAGTTGCGCCTCTCCACCCATCCGGAGTGCAGCACGAGAACGAATCGAAACCATCGCCTCGCCAAGCGTCAGCACGTCAGTCATCGGCGACCGCCCGGAGGAAGTCGGCGGCTCGGGTGGCGAGGGCGGATTGAGGGCCGCCGGTGCCGGCATCGCCGAGGAGGGGGGAGCCGATCCCTACCGCGAAGGCGCCGGCCGCGAGGTACTCGGGGGCGGAGGCGGCGTCGATGCCGCCGACAGCGATCAGTGGTGCGTCCGGCAGGGGAGCGCGGAGTTCGCGAAGGTACCCCGGTCCGTGGAGCTTCGCGGGGAAGATCTTCACCGCGAGCGCTCCGAGATCGAGAGCTGCGACGACCTCGGTCGGGGTCAAGGCGCCACACAACAGCGGTAGGCCGAGCTCAACGCTCCGGTGCGCACCGCGAGTGATAGCGGGCGTCACGACGAAGCCGGCTCCGGCCGCCGCGACCTCGTCCGCCTGAGCAGGCGTGACGACCGTCCCCGCGCCGATCAGGACCGAGGCGTCGAACTCCGACCGGGCCTTCGCGATCGCCTCCGCGCCGCCCGGTGTCGTCAGTGACACCTCGAGCGCGGTGATCCCCGCGGAGACCAGGGTTCGGATGCACTCCAGCGCCCGGTCGGGTCCGTCGGCCCGGATGATCGCCAGCACCTTGCGCCGGCCCAGTTCCGCAAGCAGGTCCACAGCAGTTCTCCCTCACCAATGAGACTTCACCGTATTGCACCGCCGCTGGGCGGGCATTGAATCGATCCAGACGTGGGACGTGGGATGTTTAAGGTTTGCCACCCAGGTTTGTGGATAACTTACGAGGTAAGCAACCCGCCCCGTTGTTTACTTTCAGCTCGAAAGGCAGGCCCCTCATGCCCCGAGTACTCCGCCTCCTCGCGGCCACCCTCGCCATCCCACTGCTGATCACCGGCCTCTCGACCGTCGCGCCATCACAAGCAGCCCCGATCGCCGAGCCGGCTGCCGTCACCCAGACCGTGCTCTTCAACAAGGGCGACTACGGCTACGGCTGCTACCGGATCCCCGCCATCGTGAGAGCCGGGAACGGCGACCTGCTCGCCTTCGCGGAAGCCAGGAGAGCCTGGTGTGCCGATTCGCAGGAGATCGACCTGGTGATGCGCAGGTCGACGAACAACGGCGTCAGTTGGGAGCCGCAGGTGACGGTGTTGTCCGGCACCGACAGCAATCCCGCCGCGGTCGCGACCCGGGGCAACCCGACGCCCATCGTGATGTCGTCGGGCAAGATCGTGCTGCTGTCCACCTTCGATCCAGGGACGACCAGTCGGCCGAGGACGCCGTACCTGCAGACCAGTACGGACAACGGCCATACCTGGAGCAAGGCCAGGAACATTGGCGCGCAGATCGACGACCCCAGCTGGGGCTGGTACGCGACCGGACCCATGCACGGCATTCAGTTGACCCGTGGAGAGCATGCGGGTCGCTTGGTGGCCGGGACCAACTACGACGTCGGCGGCAAGGGAGCCGGACAACTCATCTACAGCGACCCGGCCGACGACGGCGAGGTCTGGCACAAGGGAGCGACAGACCTGCGCACCGACAGTATGGTGCCGCAGGAGATCAGCGTGGTCGAGAAGGTTGACGGCGGCATCTATGCCGGTGCCCGCAACAACGGTGCGGCGACCGGCACCAGCAGCCGGGCCTTTGCCGTCAGCAACGACGGCGGCGAGACCTACGCGACGAAGTACACGACCATCGCCGGCCTCGTCACCCCGATTGTGCAGGGATCCCTGCTCCGCCTGAGGGCGACGGATCAGGGTGCGAAGTACAACCGGATCCTGTTCGCCTCCCCGGCCGACCCGGAGCGTCGCAGGTACATGACGATCAGGTCCAGCTATGACGAGGGCAAGACCTGGGAGACCGCTGCCAACGGCTACCGGATCACCAGTGACTGGTCCGGCTACTCGGACATGACCATCATCGGCACCGGGGAGATCGGCCTGCTCTACGAGGCCGGCACCGTCGACGCCCGCGACCAGATCCGGTTCGCGAGGTTCTCGGAGACTGACATCGGTCACCCGGATGCGCCGCTCGGCACGACGACTCCGGACGTCTCCGGCTTGGGCAACAACGGCTACCTGCGGGGTGGTACGACGTCGGTGGTCGGCAAGTTCGGTCAGGCGCGGGACCTGGACGGCGTGGACGACGCGATCCAGTTGCCGTTCGCGGAAACCCTTGCGCTCGGATCCGGTGAGTTCACCGCGATGAGCTGGATCAAGTACGGCGCCAGTACCGCGAACCAGGCGATCTTCTGGGGCTACAACATGAACGAGTTCTCGCAGTTCTGGTTGCGTGCCGAGCCGGCCGACAGCCGGATCCGGGGCCTGATCACGACCAACGGCCAGACCACGGTCGTCGCGACCACCAAGGCCTACAACGACAACGCCTGGCATCACGTCGCTCTGCAACGCAAGGGCGGCACCCTGTCCATCTGGGTCGACGGCGCCCAGGTCGCGACGGCCACCAACACGCTGGCCACGACTTCTGTGAGCCCGGGACGCCCGTTCAAGATGTACGTCGGTCAACGGCTCGACGGACTGCATCACTTCGATGGATCCCTGGACGAGGTGCGCATCTACAAGCGCGCGATCACCTCGGCCGAACTGAACAGCATCCGCACCAGCAACGTCACGACAGTCCCGAACGCCGTCCTCGACCTCACCCTCGGCTGAGCTTGAGGACGAGGTCGGTGGGCCGGGGGAGCGGTTGAGCATTAGCGTGCGGCCGGCCTGGCGGTGATGACGAGCCGCCAGGTCAGCTCACCTGACGCCGGAACGACGGCCGCATCCCCCGGCCCGCCCTCGGCGAGATCGAAGACCCGGCCGAGCATCGGCTCCACGCCGAGACTCCGGTACGGCGCATCCGCCGGGAACCCGCCAAGGTTCCGCCAGACCGCCGTGGAAACTGGTTGCTCAGGGCAACTCAAGTCGAACGACAACTCCAGCCCGCGATCCCGTACCGACACGACCGGGCAGTCGAGCAGCACGGCGCCCACTGCAGTACCGTCATCGGCCGCGTAGGTGTCCAGCCCAGACGGCCAGGCGGTTATCAGCGGGGGAGCGGGGTCGGGGTAGAGGCGGCAACTGGTGCCCGCCGGGGCGGTCAGTGTGGCTCCGACGGCGCAGTCGAGCAGTGCATGAGCGGCCCAGATGAAGCGATAGCCGGCCGGTGCGATCAGCCGGTAGTCGACCCACACCGTGGCCGGTTCAGCAGTTTCCGGTACGGCGCCCCCGGTGAACCGCCGCAGCAGCACGGCCTCCCCGTACTGCGCGACGTCCCAGTCCTCGTCCTCGTCGAGTGAGGACCAGGGCTGGTTCCACAGGCCGCCATGATCGGGCCACCCGCGCACTGTCGGGAAGCACTCCTCCAGCCCGCCGACATCGACGTACGAGGTCATGCCCGCCCGGGGACCGCTGACCAGTCCTGGTCCGGACCACAACCACTCGCGACCGGCCAGCTGGAGCGACGTCCAGCGACCACCGTCCTCGAGATCGACCACAACCTCGTTGACCGGGAGCCCGTCGACTCCGGGCTCACTCACCATTCCGCGAAGGATCCGTCCTCTTGCGTCCAGACCGGGTTCCGCCAGGCGTGGCCCTTCTGATCGGCTGCCCGGACCGCGGCCTCGTCGACGGTGATGCCCAACCCTGGCAGCGGATTCCACTCCGCGTGCCCGTCGACCCAGGTGAACGGCGCCGGATCCGTCAGGTACGAGGTCAGGTCGCTGTCAACGTTGTAGTGGATCCCACGACTCTGCTCCTGGATCAGGAAATTCGGCGTCGCGAACGAGACCTGCAGGCTGGCCGCCAGCGAGATCGGCCCCAGCGGGCAGTGCGGCGCGAACAACGCCCCATGTGTCTCGGCCAGTACTGCGATCCGCCGCAGTTCGGAGATCCCACCGGCGTGCGAGACGTCAGGTTGCACCACGGCAACCCCCGCATTCAGCGCGGGAACGAACTCCGACCGGTTGTAGAGCCGTTCTCCCAGCGCCACAGGCACAGTGGAACTACTGACCACCTCAGCCAGGTGATGCAGATGCTCCGGCAGCACGGGTTCTTCGACGAAGAGCGGATGCTGGTCCTCGACGGCATGCAGGATCCGCCGCGCGCCGGCGACCCCGACCCGGCCGTGCAGGTCGATCGCCACGTCCCGCGAGTCACCCAGTACGTCGCGAGCAGAGGCCAGCCGATCGACGATGGCGTTGATCTCGGCCAGCGAGGGTGACGGCTGGAACCGTCCGCCCGCGTTCATCTTCACCGCGGTCATTCCGGCCGCGACCTGCTCCGCCACCTGGTCCGCGATCTCGGCCGGCTCGTCACCCCCGACCCACGCGTACACCCGCGCCCGGTCCCGCACCCGGCCGCCGAGCAACGAGGCGACGGGCGCTCCGTAGTACTTGCCCGCGATGTCCCACAGGGCGTGGTCGAGTCCGGCGACGGCGCTGCTCAGCACCGGCCCGCCGCGATAGAACCCGCCCTTCGACAGGATCTGCCAGTGCCGCTCGATCTGCAGCGGGTCCTGGCCGGTCAGGTACTCCGACAGCGTCTCGATCGCGGTTCGCACCACCTCGGCACGTCCCTCGACCACGGGCTCACCCCACCCGACCACGCCATCGCTCGTCTCGACCCGGCAGAACAGCCAGCGGGGCGGGACCAGGAACGTTTCGATCCGCTCGATCTTCACGCCCGGCCCCGGACGTCGGACAGGTCCTCAGCGGCCTTGGCCAGCAGTTCTCGCATCGCCAACTCGGCTCCCTCGGGGTCCTTCGCCCGTACTGCGTCGACGACGCGCCGGTGGCTCGGCACGGGATCGTCGGACGGCTTCACCCGATGCACCAACCGGTCGCGATCGGCCAGACCGGTCTCCATCACGACCTCCATCCTGGTGAGCAACTCGTTGCCGGTGGCAGCGAGCAATGCCTTGTGGAACGTCAGATCCGCCTCGACAGCGTCGAGATCGTTGGTTGCCGAGGACATCGCTTCCAACGCCGCATCGAGCGCTCGCAGGTGCTCCTCACCAGCCCGTACCGCGGCCAGCCGGGCGGCGGCTGGTTCGACGATGCCGCGCACCTCGTGGAGTTCCTCGAGCAACTGGGGACGCACATCGTCGTCGAAGTGCCAGCGAATCATGTCCGCGTCGAGCAGGTTCCAGTCGGACCGCGGCCGGACGAAGGTGCCACGCTTCTGCCGCGCATCGACGAGCCCCTTGGCGGTGAGCACCTTCAGCGCCTCACGTACGGCGGTCAGGCTGACCCCGAGATCCGCCTGCAGGTCGGGCACGTTGATGGTGGACCCCTCGGGGATCTGCCCGGACAGGATTCGCTGGGCCATCACCTCGACGATCTGCCCGTGCAGTCCCCGTGACATCCCGCGTTGTATCCCCGTCACCCGCGCCACTCCGCTCTGGTCGTCTGCCGAATCCGAGTATCCCGTGCCATCATGCCGAGTCCTTGACCGCTGACCAGCCGCCGTCGACGACCAGGCTGGCGGCCGTCACGAACGAGGCCTCGTCCGAGAGCAGGAACGCCACGGCGGTCGCCACCTCGTCCGGTCGCCCGAGCCGGCCGACCGCCGTCGCACGGGCGCTCTTGGCCTTGCCTTCGGCCGTCACGCGGTCCCAGGAGGAAGTGTCGACCGGGCCGGGGATCACGGTGTTCACCCGGATCGATCCGCCGTACTCGACGGCCAACTGCCGGCCGAGTGCCACCAGTGCGCCCTTGGTCGCGGCATAGGCCGGATGACCGGGGATCCCGGCGAGCGCATGGACCGACGACACCAGTACTACGGATCCGCCGCGCGCCGACAGTTCGGAGTACAGGGTCTGGAAGCCGAGGAACGCGGCGGTCAGGTTCACGTCGAGCTGGCGCTGCCAGGAACTCGGGGAGAGTTCGTGCGCGGGGCTGACCTCGATCGTGTAGGCGTTGCTGACGAGTCCGTCGATCCGGCTGAGCTCGTCGCGTCCGCGCGAGAGCACCTCGGCCCAGGTGTCGGTGGACGCCACGTCGCCGAGGACCGTGATCGAGCGGCCCGGAACTTCCTTGCAGGGATGAAGATCGACCTGCACGACGGAGGCGCCCTCGTCCAGCAGCCGCTGCACACAGGCGGCGCCGATGCCGGTCGCGGCGCCGGTCACCACGATCACGCGTTCAGCCAGACGCATGGGTCCTCCGATCTCTCCGAAGCTAGTTGACCACATGACACGAATTGTTCGTAATTTACGAATTAATATTGACACGCCTCCCGGACCGGTTGCAAGATCCTCGGCAGAACGCACCACCCAATCGATCTCAGGAGTTGTGGGGCATGGCAGCTGATCGGCGGACCTTCCTGAAGGGCCTCGGAGTGCTCGGGGCCGCGGCCCTGGTGCCCGGGTGCGCTACCTCGACCTCGGGCAGCGGTAGTAGTGGCAGCGCGGCAACTGGTGAGCTCGCGCTGCAGTCGAACCTCTCCTCGGAGCAGGCCAAGGCCGCGATGGAGAAGCTGGTCGAGGCGTACAACAAGACCGGCGGCAGCACGGTCAAACTGAACACGGTCGCGTCCGAGATCTTCCGCACCCAGTTGCCGACGTACCTGACCTCGGCCAACCCGCCGGATGTCTACACCTGGTACGCCGGGTCGGTGGCGAACTCCTACGCCAAGAAGGATCTGCTGCTCGACGTCAGCAGTGTCTGGGACAGCATGAAGAACTACCCGGCCTCGATGCAGACGCTGTCCACCAGCGAGGCCGGCCAGAAGATCTTCGTGCCGACCAGCTACTACTGGTGGGGCATGTTCTACCGCAAGTCGAACTTCGCCAAGTGGGGGGTGACCCCGCCGAAGACGTGGGAGGAGTTCCTCCAGGTCTGCAAGACGATCCAGAGCAAGGGAGTCCCGCCGATCGGCATCGGCCTGGGCGACACCCCGTGGGTCGCGTCGGCCTGGTTCGACTACCTGAACATCCGGATCAACGGCGCGCCGTTCCACCGCCAGTTGCTGGCCGGCGAGGGCCGCTTCGACGACCCGAAGGTGAAGGCGGTCTTCACCAAGTGGCGCGAGGCGTTGCCGTACTTCGATCCCAAGGGCAAGTCGTTCCCCTTCCAGGAGGCGACGACGGCGTTGCTCGGGGGCAAGACCGGGATGTTCCTGATCGGCACCTTCTTCGCCGACTCCGCACCCAAGGACGCGCTCGACGACATCGACTTCTTCCAGTTCCCGATCATCGACCCGGCTGTCCCGGTGGCCGAGGAGGCCCCGACCGACGGCTACTTCGCCAGCAAGAAGGCGAAGGATCCCGAGGCGGTCAAGAAGTTCCTCACCTGGCTCGCGACGCCCGAGGCCCAGGAGCTCTACGTCCAGAGCTCCTCCGGTACGGCGATCCCGGCGAACCCCGACGGTAAGTCCGCGGACACCCCGTTGGTCAAGAAGGGCAAGGCGATGGTCGAGAGCGCGAAGGAGCTGACACAGTTCTTCAACCGTGACTCGAGCGACGCACTGCAGCCGACCGCGGACGCCGCACTGACCAAGTTCCTGGACAAGCCGGACCAGATCGACCAGATCCTGAAGGACTGGCAGGCGGCGGCCGAGAAGGTATTTAAAGCGTGACCTCGACAGCGGTCGAACGAGTGTCTGATTCGCCGCCCGGTCCACCGCCGCGGCGGGGGACTCGGGCGCGGTCGGGCGAGCGACGCCCCTGGCGAGTGTCGCCGCTGATTCTCGCGTTCGTCTTCATTCCGTTCGCGATCGAGGCTGTGTGGGTGTTCTGGCCCGCCCTGCAGGGGTTCTGGCTCTCGCTGACCAGGTGGGACGGTCTGTCGGCGCCGACGTTCGTTGGCTTCGGCAACTTCCAGGACATGTTCTCAGATCCGATCTTCAAGACGGCTCTGAAGAACACCGCGATCTGGTTGGTGTTGTTCGGCGGCCTCAGTGTCATCGGCGGGTTCGGGATGGCGCTGCTGCTGCAGAAGGAACGCCGCGGTGTCGGCATCTATCGCGCCGCGCTGTTCACCCCGGTGGTCTTCTCGCTGGTCGTCACCGCGCTGATCTGGCGCGTCTTCTACCAGCCCGACGGCCTGGTCGACTCCGTACTGCGAACCGTTGGCCTGGGCAACTTCATTCGGCCCTGGCTCGCGGATCCCGACACAGCCTTGTATGCGGTGATCCTGCCGGCGTTGTGGCGGCAGATCGGCTACGTGATGGTGCTGTACCTCGCCGGGCTGAAGGCTGTCGACCCCTCTTTGTACGAAGCCGCGCGGATGGATGGTGCTTCGGCCTGGCAGCGGACGCGGTACGTCACGATCCCGCAGTTGAAGGGTGTGAACGCGGTCGTGCTGTCGGTGATCGTGATCGACTCACTCCGGTCGTTCGACATTGTCTGGTCGATGACCAGGGGCGGTCCGTACCACTCGTCCGAACTGCTCAGCACGTATATGTACTCGACCGCATTCCAGTCCACCCAGCTGGGCTACGCCTCGGCGATCGCGGTGATCATCTTCGTCCTCGCGCTCGCTGTGATCCTCGGCTATCTGATCCGCGCCTTCCGGGAGGAGACATGACGAACCGTTTCAAGACGTCGGGATACCACCTGGCGATGGGGCTCGTCTCGTTTCTGTGGATCGCGCCGATCCTGTGGGTGGTGGTGATCTCGTTCCGCAGCTTCGACGACGTGGCTGCCAATGGGTTGGGGTCGTTGCCGCACTCGTTCACGTTCTCGACGTACAAGTCGGCGTGGGAGGACGCGGATGAGTTCCGGGCGCTGATGAACTCCCTGCTGGTGACGATTCCGGCGGTGATCCTGAGCCTCGGGCTCGCCTCGACCGCGGCGTACGGGCTGTCCAGGTACAACATCCCGTACCGGCGGACGGTGTTGCTGCTGATGTTGATGGGCAACCTGCTGCCGCCGCAGATCCTGCTCATCCCGATCTCGCGGTTCGTGGAACTCACTGGGTACTACGACACGTTGTACGCGTTGATCGCCGTGCACGTGGGGTTCGGTCTGGGCTTCTACACGTTCGTACTGCATGGGTTCATGCGGGACCTGCCGAGGGAGATCCAGGAGGCAGCGACGATCGACGGCGCCGGTCCCGGGAAGATCTATGCCAGCGTCATCCTGCCGCTCACGCGGCCCGCGATGGCGGCGTTGGGTGCGTTGTCGTTCACGTGGATCTTCAATGATCTGCTCTGGTCGATCACGGTGATCCGGTCCGGCGAGAAGATGCCGGTCACGCCGGCGCTGCTCGGTCTGCAAGGACTGTTCGTCTCGTCCTGGAACGTTATCGCAGCCGGCACGGTGATCGCGGCGGTTCCCACCCTCGCGGTGTTCCTGAAGTTCCAGAAGCACTTCGTCTCGGGCCTGGCGATCGGGGCGGTCAAGTGAGCCAGTGGACGTTGCGCGGAGCAACGACGTCGTACGTCGTCGAGGTCCCGGACCACGGCCAATGGGCCGCGCTCGCTGCCTGGGGGGCACACGCAGTCGCCGAAGGCCCGTCCACACTCCCACCCACCGGCACCGAACACTTCATCCCCCGAGCCGACCTCGAGCCCCTCGAATACGCCACCCGAGGAACCCGCTACACCGCCCCAACAGAACTCACCGTCACCGCCCCCGACGGCTCCGACGAACTCCGCCCCACCTTCACCGGCGCCACCCAGACCACGGACGGCCTGGACCTCGCGTTTGTTGATGTATTGCGGTCGCTCCGCCTGGTCCTGCACTACCGGATGCCGGCCGGGCTGGATGTGGTTGAGCGGTGGGTGTCGGTCCACAACGACGGCGACACCGAACTCACTCTGCACCAGCACGACTCGGCTGCCTTTGTGGTGCCGACCGAGAACGGTGCCGTCATCAACTACCTCTGGGGTGAGTGGAACAGCGAGTTCCAGCAGGCCTCGATCACCCTCCGCCGCGGCCGGTTCACCATCGACAGCCACCAGGGCATCACCGGCCACTCCTACTCACCCTTCCTCTCCGTCTCCGACAGCGAAGACCCCAGTACTACGTGGGGCGTCCAGCTGGCATGGTCCGGCTCGTGGCAGATGAGCGCAGACGTCGACACGACCGGGCAGACCCGGATCCAGGCGGGCCGGGCTCCCTCCAGCCTCGGCCTGCGCCTCGCACCGGGATCCTCCTGGGTCTCCCCGCTGGCCGTCGGCGCCTGTAGCTCCGAGGGATCAGCTGGTTTGGCCCGCGCCTTCCACGCCTATCAGCGATCGCTGGCGGGGGAGCGGCTCGACCTGGAGCGGAAGGTGCTCTACAACTCCTGGTTCGCGACCGAGTTCGACGTCCACGCGGACCAGCAGCTCGAGCTGGCGCGCAAGGCTGCCCGGGTCGGCATCGAGACCTTCGTGGTCGATGACGGCTGGTTCACCGGACGCGTCGACGACACCGCCGGCCTCGGCGACTGGGAGGTGGACCCGGCTGCCTTCCCCGACGGTCTTGGCTCGTTCATCGCCGACCTCAAGGACCTCGGTCTGGGGTTCGGCCTCTGGATAGAACCGGAGGCAGTCAGCCCGGGATCGGAGCTCGCCGCCAAACATCCCGAGTGGATCCTGAGGACGGCCGGCCGCGACCCGCTGCTGATTCGCAACGAGCTCCTGCTCGACCTCAGCCGGGATGACGTCGCCGGCTGGATCTGGCAGACCCTGGACCACCTGCTGTCGTCGTACGAGATCAGCTATCTCAAGTGGGACGCCAACCGTGCGCGGCTCGACGCGGGCGACCAACGACGGGACCTCGACGGCGCAGTCGTCACCAATCTCTACAAGATTCTCGACCGTCTCCGCGCGGACCATCCTGACGTCTTCGTCGAGGGCTGCGCCGGCGGCGGAGCCCGGGTCGACCTCGGTATGGCGGCGCGGGTCGACACGCTCTGGCCGAGCGACAACACCGCTCCGCTGGACCGACTGAAGATCCAGCAGGGCTTCCTGACCGGGTACGCGCCGCACCTGATGAGTTCGTGGGTGACAGATGCCGAAGGCACCCATGACGGTCGCGAACGGTCGCTCGGCTTCAGGTTCCACGTGGCGATGGCCGGCGGGCTGGGGATCGGCGCGGACGTGTCGAAGTGGACCGATGATCAGCTGGCGACGGCGGCCCGCCACGTGGCGCAGTACAAGACCATTCGCGATGTAGTTGCGCATGGCAAGGTTTATCCGCTGGCCGACGGTGTGCAGTACGTAGTCGCCGATCGATCGGTGGTGTTCGTCTGGAACACCGGTGATGGCAATGTCCGCGGCACTCTGCCGACGCGACCCCGGAGGATCCCGCTGGCTCAGCTGGATCCTGCGAAGAACTACCGGGTGGGAACCGAGGTCCACCCGGGCAGCTATCTGCTACAGGTCGGCGTCCACTGGGACGACACGACCGACTCGAACTGCCTGGTAGTCGAGGCCCTCGACTGACCCGTTCCGTCCCTGGCAGCAAAGGATGACGACGTGAAACGATTGTCCGCCCTACTCGGCGGCCTGATCGCCGCGGTCCTGGTGACCGCTTCGATCGCGGCCCCGGCCTCCGCAACCCCGACCACCACAACGACACCACAAGCTCCGGTGATCAGTCCCACGCCGTACATGGGCTGGAATACCTACTACGGACTCGGTGGTGATTTCACCGAGACCACGATCCGTTCGGTCGCGGACTCCCTGGTCAGCCGCGGCCTCAAGAAGGCCGGCTACGACATCGTCTGGCTGGACGGCGGCTGGCAGGCCGACCAGTCCCGCAGCGAGGCCGGCGACCTGGTGCCGAACCCGGCCAAGTTCCCGAACGGTCTCAAGCCGCTGGTCGACTACATCCACAGCAAGGGTCTGAAGGCCGGCATCTACACCGACGCCGGTCCGTACATCCCGGGCAAGTGTGGACTCGGCAGTGGCGGCTACTACCAGCGCGACGCCGACCAGTTCGCGGCCTGGGGCTTCGACGCCGTCAAGGTCGACTACCTCTGTGGCATCGCGGCGAACCTCGACCCGAAGACGGTCTTCACCGAGTTCGCCCAGGCGCTGCGGAACAACGCGAGCCACCGGCCGATGATCTTCAACCTCTGCAACCCGGTCACCTCGCCCGACTGGGGCAACTATCCGGAGTCGCAGCAGTCGATCTTCTCCTGGTCGTACGCGCCGGGGATCGCGCAGTCCTGGCGGACGTACACCGACGTCGGGTTCCAGGGCGATATCAAGTTCAAGGACGTCCTGCGTAACTACGACGCGAACGCCAAGCACCCCGAGGTCGTCAAGCCCGGCGCGTTCAGCGACCCGGACTACCTGGCTCCCGAGCTCGGCATGTCCGACGAGGAGTTCCGCAGCCAGCTGACTCTGTGGTCGGTGGCGGCGGCTCCGCTGATCCTCGGCAGCGACGTCCGCAAGCTCAGCGCGACCACCATCGGCATGCTCACCGACCCCGACGTGATCGCGATCAACCAGGATCGCGCCGCGGTCCAGGCAGTGCGCGTCGGACCAGCCGGTACTACGGAGACGTGGGTCAAGCGGCTCGCCGACGGTGGACGTGCGGTCGTGCTCCTCAACCGGGGCGACAGCGCGAAAACCCTGACTGCCAAGGCGTCCGACGTTGGTCTGAGTGGGTCCCGCTTCACCCTGAAGAACGCCTGGACCAACGCGGTCACCGAGAGCACCGGCACCATCAGCGCCGCCGTTCCCGCTCACGGTACTGCGCTGTTCCGGGTCGAGCCGGCTCGCGGCCTGCCCGGGATCCCGCACGTCACGGCGGGGATTCCGCAGGTCACTCAGATCGGCACTCAGGTGCTACCCGAGGGGACCGCACCGGTGGTTGCCGGGGGCGACGAGCTCAGGGCTGAGGTTGCCGTCCGCAACGACGGACTGCTGCCCGTCTTCAAGCCCGCGATCACCCTGGCTGCGCCCGCTGGCTGGACCGTGACTCCGCTGAACAAGGCGCCGATCCTGCTCGCGGGCGGCCAGAAAACCACCTTGGCCTTCAAGGTGAAACTCCCGGCCGTCGCAGCTCCCGGCAATGCCACCTTGACCGCGACCACGGCGTACGACGTGATCGGGCACGGACGCTTGCGCCAGGCAACTGTGTCACCGGTCGTAGTGGCTCCGGCGCCGCCGGACGGGGAAGCAGCGTTGTCGCACCACCCGTGGATCGTCGCGACCAGCGGCTGGATGTCGCCGACCGTCGACGAGAGCGTGGGCGGCGGATCGCCGATCAGCCTGGTCAGCCAGACCTATCCGACCGGCATCGGGGTCGCCTCGCCTTCGCAGGTGCGGTACTACCTCGGCCAGCAGTGCAGCCGGTTCACGGCGACGGTCGGGATCGACGACGCAGTACGGAATGTCGGTCCGGAGGGTGGCACGTCGACCTTCCAGGTGGTCGGTGACGGCAAGGTGCTGTACGACAGCGGCACCGTCGACCGGGACAACCCGAAGCCTGTCGACGTGGACCTGACCGGCGTACGGGTTCTCGACCTGCTGGTCGGGGACGCGGGTGACGGCGGCTACAACGACCGCGCCGACTGGGCGGCACCCACCGCAACCTGCTGACGCTGATGGAGAGGGTGGTGGCCGGCGCGAAAGCACCGGCCACCGCTCGCTCTACGCCTCATCCAGAATCCCGTCACTCATGCGGGTGACTCCGCTGGATCAGGCGCGCGGCGGATCGGGAAGACCGTCGGGACGGGCTCGTTAGTGAGGAAGTCGACGAGGAGGGCGTTGACCAGATGGGGCTTCTCCTGGGTGACGAAGTGGGAGGTGCCGGGGACGATCGCTAGCTCGGCGTTCGGGATCGCCTCAAAAGTGTCGACCATGTGGCGGGGCGTCACCAGGTCGTCGTCGGCGAACATCACCAAGGTCCTGGCGGTGACCGCGCCGAGCTGCGATGCCTCCAGGTTCGGCTCGTTCTCCACCAGCTTGCCGATCTTGGTCGCCATCACCGGGAAATGCTCCTCACCGTCCGGCGACACCTCGCCGTACGCCGGGCCGAGGAGCTGGGTGATCCCCTCGACGTCCCATTCCGCGTCGGGAGCGGCCTCACCCGCCTTGTTGAATCCGCCACTGATCAGCACCAGCCGCTTCACCAGGTCCGGCCGCTGCATCCCGATCAACATCGCGACGATCGCGCCGTCGCTGTGCCCGACCAGATCGGCAGGCTCGCCGACTACTGTCTCCAGGAACGCGACCGTGTCGTCGGTCATCAGCTGATAGCTGAGCGGCCCCTCGACATCCGGCGTATGCCCATGGCCGCGCCGCTCCGGCGTGTACACATGAAAGCTCTCCACGAGCGGCGCGAGATTCGGCTCGAACCACCGCGCATCCACCAGCCCACCGTGCAGCAGAACCAGCGGATCCCCCTTGCCGTGCTCGTCGTACCACGTCTTCACAGCCCCGAGCTGTACATACCCGCTCATCCTGAGCTCCCCTCCTAGTCACCACTTGCGCGCAAGCGACCCCAGCCCGGTCTCACGAGCCCCGGACACTCGACGTCGCTCTCCGTAGCGTCGAACCTCTGCGATCCGCGCCTGCTCTCCGTCATCTAGACCTCCTCGGAGGTTCACCCGAGGTGCCGAACCGGGCCAGGCAGTGCCACACCCGCTTCAGATCCTGCGCGCCGTACCGGCCGAAAGCCATAGCGTCGCCGATCACCCGAGGTGTCAACCATCCATTCACGGCAATCTCGGCACCGAGGTCGACGTACTGCTGACCCCTGTACTCCGGATGCCGAGGGAGATCATCGACCGCCAGCCTGAAGCCGTGATGCCACTCCACCGGGCAAGGTAGACGCCTGGCCGTTGTCTCGACCGCGGTCCCTCGATAGCTCGGATCCAGCACCAGCGCCTCGACATCACGGTCGAGACGCACTGACCCATGGACCTGCGCCTCGATGTAGTCGTCCAGAGCATCGCGTTGGTCGGCCTCGGCGAGCTCGATCAAAGACATGCTCGCCGCCACCGCGAAGTTCACCGGCTCGAAGTGGCTGTCGGGATAGCCGAAGGTGGTCCTGGGGAGGACGTCGGCGGCCAGCCGAAGATGCGCCGAGCCGAAGCGTGGTGCCGCGCCGACTGGCTTATGGCGGAAGTTCAGCGCGCCGTACACAGGCCGCACGTGCTCGGGGACATCGTCGTACGCGCCCCCGAAGATCCTGCTCTCCCACCGCCACCGATCTCCGTCGGGGTGCGCGGTCAGCCCGCCGTTGCTCGTACCGGTGGCGAACTGAGAAAGGTAGAGACCGCTGGTGGCCAGCGCGTCCAGGATGTGAATCCCACGGTCGACGCGGTCGGGGTGGAAGTTCAAGGTCACCCGTAGCGCAGCGTTCAGCGGTGGGCCGGTGGACAGCCCGGCGACGTGCTGCAAAGCTCGCTCACTCGGCGACGGCGTGCTGTCGATAGGCACCGACGGATGGTAACGGCCCGACCTGGGTTCGACTATGGTTGCGTCGGCTCATTGGGGCTGTGGTTGCGTCCGGTGCATTGGCAGTGTGGTTGCGCGGTCTCCGCTGCGGGAGTGTGCTAGTCGACGTGGTGGGTGTCAAGGGCGCCTCTGGCGTCGCCTTCGGCGATCGAACAAGTTCGACCCTTGACACCCACCACGTCGACCAGGGAAGGACGCAGCTACGCGGATCCGCGCTGACGTGTGAGCAGCATCAGGGGATTCCGTCGCCCGGGTGGTTTCGGTGGGTTCTGTGGGTCCGGGTGGTGGG
>NZ_DASRXP010000052.1:0-14450 GCF_035687465.1 Kribbella sp. | reverse complement strand
CGGCCCCAAGGCCCGGTCGGCGTAACCGGACCCACGGGGGCGGTCGGCGCTCCGGGCCCGAAGGGGGAGGCGGGGCCGACCGGACCCAGTACGGCGTACTTCCAGGCGCCGCGCACGACGTTCCTGCCCAGCTTCACGACGACCACGGTGGCTGAGCTGTCGTTGCCTGCCGGGTCATATGTCGTGACCGGTAAGGCTCAGATCGACAACACCAGCGATGACAAGAACGCTGCCACCTGTCAGCTGAACGAGGGATTGGACTCTATGTATGTACCCCTCGAGCCAACGTTTGGCGTCGGCGGCGTCAGTTTGGAGGCGGCCCTGGTACTGACCGAGCCGGGCACGGCCACCTTCAGTTGCCGGCCGGGCGGCACTGCCAGCGCCCTCCACGTGCGGCTTACCGCGATCAAGGTTGGCGAGATTCGGACGCAGTAGGCGCGCAAAGGATGTGGCCGAGTGCTGCGTCGGTTAGGCCTCGATGGTCTTCGTCTGGTCGATCGGGGTCATCGTGTGCCGCGGCCGATCGCTAGCCGGGTGTCCCGTCGTGCTCGCTCATTCGGGCGACGCGCTGGGCTTGTCCGGTGTGAATATCGTCTACCCACTCCCAGCCGGCCTTAGCTGATGGGCCGAGCCGCGGGTCGCTGGGAGCCTGGCCGTCACGCAAGGCGTGCAGGTACGCGCGATCCTGGTCGATCCGTGTGCGTACCTGATCAACGTCGCCGACGGACCCGTGACCGGGGATGAGGACATCAACGTCGTCCGCCACATCCTCAAGCAGCCGCAGCCCGACAAGGTAGTCCTCAATCGCGTCAGTGGTGTTGTCGAGCATCGGTATCAGGACATCAGAAAGCATGTCTCCGGCGACGAGAACCCCGCGTTCCTCGATCAACAGCGCTGCATGGCCCGGGGCATGCGCCGGATGCTCGATGATCCGGACGGCAGGGCCATCCCACGGAATCTGCGCAGTTTCCGCAGGCAGACCGGTGATGAGGCCGAACAGGTCCAGCGGTACCTCGCCGGCGATCTCCGGCGGCAACCCCTCGGCGACGTGGGTCTTCCAGTCCGCGTTCGACCGCACTTCCCGCATAAAGTCTGCACAGCGGGCCGTACCGTAACGGGGCGCTTCGCCGAGCGCGGGGTGCCATAGCACGTGATCCCAATCAGGATGCGTCGCGAAGCCTGCCACAACAGGCTGGCCCAACTCGCGAAGGTCGTTCGCGAGACAGGCCATTTCGTCGCCTGTTAGCCCAGGGTCGACGAGCAACACGCCGGCCCGGCCTTGCACGACAACGGCGTTGTTCTCGAGTAACTCGCTCTGGTGGACCAGCACACCCTCTGCGACCTGCCTCAGCACGGGCCCCACCTTCCGCTTGTGGTTTGCCATCGTTGTCGCCCGGTCTCGTAGAGGAAGCGGCCGCTCTCTTCTCCTGCCTGCAAGGCATCTGCTACAGCCTGAGCTTCATCCGGCCCGCATGAGAGGCCGATGAGCTTGGTGCTGTACGGCTCGATGAGGCAGCCAAGGGGGCCGAACTCGTTCGCTAGTTCTTGGACGGCACTGTCGGTTGTACTCGCGGGAAGCCAGACGCGAAAGGTGTAGTTCCCACTGTCCTTGGTGATGCCCGTTGCGACGAGCGGTCCCTCCGCGGAGGCGACGACTGAAAGTTCGTCGCCGTAGTTGACGTCATAGGCGAAGAAGGGGACGGCTCGAACCTCGACCCTGTTATCACTCGCCCCTCTGTGCGCCGCCAAGCCTTCCCAGACCTGCACGTCGTCAGATTCCGCTGGCAGAGCAAGCCAGACTGTCGCATCCGCAGACACGGACCCCGGAACCGGTACGAGCTGCCCGTCCACGAGCCGGCCGGTTGGAGAAGGGTGCTCCTTGTACTGGTGATCCACAGAAGCACCCTAGGACAGGGAGCCGTCATGTTCTGCCTACATCGTCCTCGACGACCGCCGGTGCCTGAAGCGGGTAGTCAGCGGAGTGTGGCGAGGTTGATGGCCTCGGCCATTGCACGGTAGCCCGCATCCGACGGGTGCAGGTGGTCGCCCGAGTCGTACGGCGGGTTGATCCGTTGTGGGTCGGCCGGGTCACGCACCACGGCGTCGAAGTCGACGACGGCGTCGAAGTCGTCACTCGTGCGGATGAACTCGTTCACGGACTGCCGGACGGTCTCCCTTTCCTCGGTGTAGGAGCGCCATCCCTTGATCGGCGTGATGGTTCCGACGACGACACGCAGGCCCTGTGCGTGTGCCTGGGCGGCCATCTGCCGCAGGGCGAGCTTCAGGGTCTCCGGGTCGGGGTGTTCTAGGTTGAGGATGTCGTTGACGCCCTCGAGCATGATCACCGTGCGCGCCCCGGACGTGGTCAGCATGTCCCGGGACAGGCGGGCGAACGCGTTCGGGCCACCGATCCCGGTTCCCGTGCTGCTGTCCAGGATCCGGTTGCCGCTGATGCCGCTGTTGACCACGCCGAGCCTGGTCGGTCCCGGCTCGGCGGCGAGCCGGTCCGCGAGGACATCGGGCCACCGCAGGTTCGCGTTGATGGTCGACTTGTCCCCGTCGGTGATCGAATCGCCGAAGGTCACCACCGCGCCGCGCGCAGAAGTAGACCGGACGTCTACGGCCGTCACGTAGTACCACGCCGAGGTCGGCTGGGTGAATGCCGTGCCCTGCTCGTCCGCCGCGTGGTCGCCGTCCGCGGTGATGAACGACGTCTGGTACGAACGCGGGTGCTCGGTCACTGGGCCGGACGGCGCCGGGGTGTAGACGGTCACCAGCAAGTCCCCGTCTGCCGGCACGGCAAGGGAAATCGGGTCGCTGAGCACCTCGCTGCCGGCTGGGATGGTCACCGATGGCGCGCCGCTGAAGGTCAGCTCGCGCATCGTGCCGGCGACCGCGTCCGGTGCGTCGGGCCTGGTCGCCACCGCCACCGTCGTCCGTCCCATCAGGACCGGCACTGTGCCGAGCGCGTTGGACAGGCGCACGCGAGCTGCGTCGCCACCCACGCTGGTGTGCACCACGTTGCGGATCGAGTGGTTCGGCATGCCCTGGTCGGCACCGGGTGTCGTCCGCGCCATAGCCGTCTGCCAGGTGCCGACCCAGTGGCCGGGCGGGCGATTGTCCAGCTTGTCCAGGTCAACGGCCGCCGCCATCGCCTGGTAACCGGCGTCCTTCGGGTGTAGATGGTCGCCGGAGTCGTACTCCGCCCGCAAGCGGTTCGGCACCGCGGGGTCCCGCAGCGCGACGTCGAAGTCGGCCACCGCGTCGAACGTGCCGCTGTGGCGGATGAAGTTGTTGACCGCCTGCCGCACGCCTTCTAGTTCCTCGGTGTAGTTGCTCGACCCGCCGAACGGCGTGAGCGTGCCACCGGTGACTTGCAGTCCCTTCGCCTTGGCCTGAGCCGCAATCTGGCCCAGCGCCGCGATGATCTCCGATGGCTCGTGGTGCTGCGGCGGGGCGCCGATGTCGTTGATTCCCAGCATGACGACCACCGAGCGCGCGCCGGTCGCGGTCAGCACGTCACGGTCCAACCTGGAGAGTGCGTTGGGGTTCCAGGTGTTGTTGAGCAACCGGTTCGAGCTGATGCCGGCGTTGACCACGCCGAGCCGCGTCGGCCCGTGCGCGGCGATCAGCCGGTCGGCCAGGTAGTCCGGCCAGCGGTGGTTCGCGTTCCGAGTCGAGTTGTTCCCGTCGGTGATCGAGTCGCCGAGCGTGACCACCGTGCCCTTGGCCTTTCCCAGAACGTCCACGCCGCTCACGTACGGCCAGAAGGTGATCGTCTGGGTGAACGCTGCGCCGGACTCCTCGGCCGCGTGGTCACCGTTCTGCGACAGGTACGAGGTCTGGTTGGCCACCTGGTGGTAGGTCACCGGCCCGGACGAGATCGGGGTGTACACGCTGACCAGGAGGTCGCCATCTTCCGGTACGGCAAGGGAAATCGGGTCGCTCAGCACCTCGCCGCCGACCGGGATGGTCACCGACGGCGCGCCGCCGAAGGTGAGCGTTCGCATCGTGCCCGCGACCGCGTCCGGCGCGTCGGGCGCATCGGCGACCGCGACCGTCACCGCGTCCATCCGCACCGCCGCGATGCCGAGGACGTTGGTCAGTGAGACCCGCACACCCGAACCACCAACGCTGGTGTGCACGACGTTGCGGATGCTCCGGTCCGCATATCCGGTGGGGAGGTTGGGCACGGTGCCGGACGCCGAGGCCGACCAGGTACCGGCCCAGTCATGCCGCGGTGCCGTCGACTGGGCGTCCTGGCCGGCCGCGGAGGCCGGGCTTGTCAGGCCGAGTACCAGTGCGAGCACGGTGCCGGCGGTTAGCGTCATTCTCCGGACGTAGGACATGGGATCTCCTCGCAGTCGTGAACGAGTTTCCCTTCCGACCCCGTCGCAGTCAATAGTTGTCCGGCGTCGGCGAGGACGCCGCCGTGGGTCGGGGCGAACCGGCCACCTCGCCGAGACTCACTCAGCGAGGTACTCGTGGATGAGCTGGATGGCGACGGCTCCTTCGCCGACGGCGGACGCGACCCGCTTGACCGATCGGTGCCGTACGTCGCCGGCCGCGAAGACGCCGGGAACGCTGGTCTCGAGCAACATCGGAGCGCGCTCGAGCGGCCAGTCGGCCGGCGGTGCGCCAGCCCGGACCAGGTCGCGCCCGGTGATGATGAAGCCTCGGTCGTCACGTTCCACGGACCCGCTGAGCCATTCCGTGTGGGGCTCGGCGCCGATCATCAGGAACAACGCGGAGGCGGGCACGACCTCGGTTGCGTCGCTGGACAGGTTGTGGAGCGTGAGGGTCTCGAGGTACCCCCGGCCACCGCCGTCGACTATCTCGGTCCGGTGCCGCACCTGGATGTTCGATGACTTCTCGATCTCGGTCACGAGATAGTCGGACATGGATCTGCCGAGCGAGTCGCCCCGGACAAGCATCGTCACCGTCTCGGCGTACTTGGCGAGGTGAAGCGCGGCCTGGCCTGCCGAGTTTCCGGCGCCCACCAAGAAGACGTTCCGGCCCGCCATCGCCCGCGCCTCGGCTCCGGCGGCGCCGTAAAAGACACCCGCTCCGATCAGGTTCTCCAGCGATGGCAGGCCGAGGCGCTTCCAGGAAACGCCGGTTGCGATGACGACCGCGCGTGCGCTCACCTGGCTCCCGTCGGAGGTCCGCACCAGTCGCTCTGCTCCGCTGATGCCCAGCCAGGTCGCCTCCTGCGACAGCACGAGGTCAGCACCGAACAGCCATGCCTGCTCGACCGCGCGGTTGGTCAGGTCCTCGCCACTGATGCCACGCTGGAACCCGAGGTAGTTGCGGATCAGCGAGCTGGTTCCTGCCTGCCCGCCCGGCACCACAGGTTCAAGGATCAGTGTCTCCAGGCCCTCGGACGCTGCGTACACGGCGGCGGCGAGACCGGCGGGGCCGGCCCCGATGATGACGACGTCGTACCTGCTGACGTCGGGCCGGGTCTTCAGGCCGAGGGTGGCCATCAGTTCCGCGTGCGATGGGTCGGCGAGAACAGTCCCGTCGAGATATACGACCACGGGCAGCCGGGAGCCGTCCGCGCCCGCCTCTCGCAGAACGCGCCGGCCGGCTTCGGAGTCATCGTCGTAGAACCAGTACGGGATGCCTACTCGGGTGAGGACGTCGCGGATCTCGTGCGCACGGGCTGATCGCGGCCGCCCGACGATACGGAGCGCGACCGAGTCCGGCTCGCGGGACTTGTCCCAGGCCGCGAGAAACTCGGACACAGCCGGGTACAGGATGCGTTCCAACGGGTACCACGGCTTGTACAGGTGGTAGTCGATCAGCCCGAGCGCCATCGCCGAAACAGCCGGATGCGCCGCCGACCAGTCGCCGCGGTCGATCATCAGGACGCGCTTGGCCGACGGGAAGATCGCATGCGCTTGGCTGAGCACCTCCACGCCCGACTGGTCGGGCGCGTTCTGGGCCGCGAACAGTACTGCGACCTCCGCCGCGCCGGCCGCCAGCTCTGCGAGCATGGTCAGCGCCGTACCCGCGGAGGCGGCGCCGAGTATGCGGTAGTCCGCGCCGAACCGCCGGCGAAGATCCTCGGTCAATGCGTCCAGTACCGTGCGGTCGTTCGCCACGATGAAGAAGATCGACTTCGGCATTTCCCCCACCCCCAAGACGCACTCTGCCGTCCGGGCCGATCATCTGTCCATCCCGCCCACCGGCCGTGGATCGCCATCGCCCGCTGACTTCGCGAATGACGGGCCGGGGACCACGAACAATCGCGCAGCCGAGTTCCGGGATCTAAGGCCGATGCGCCTATTTCTGAGGTGGTGTGCCCGATGTGGCTGTGTGGGCTGTGAGCCGACCGTGAGATGAAGCGGCGATCCCGTCGCAGCAACCCTCAGGGGAGGAATCATGAACCACAAGTACTCAGCCCTCGCACTGGCCGCACTCGCGATGGGCGCCGTCGCCCTCAGCACGACCGAGGCTTCGGCGATGGTGAAGGATCCAGGCAGCAGATCCACTACTGGTCCGGCAAGCCCACACGACTGGCCGGACGAGGGCTCTGGCTACCCAGGGTTCGGAGCCACGAGCGAGGAATCCAACAACCCGGGCCTTCCTCTCAACCAGGTCGCCGCTCTGGAGGCGTCGAGTTCGTCGGACGAGAACGAGTTCCAGGGTGTCCAGCTGGGAGCCTCGGCGCTCGGCGGTGCAGGTGTCGCCTTCGGCGGTATGTGGCTGTATCGGCGTCGCAACCTGCTGGCCGGCTAGCTCGGCCGCCGGGATTGTCGCGAGAGGAGGTGGTGACCGATGTTGACTGTCGAGCTGGTGATCCTTGCCGGGGTGGCGGTGGTGGTGGTCGGCCTACTGGTTCTAGCCGGCTGGTTTGGCGGGCGTCACGAAGGGCCGGACCCGGGCAGCGAGTTCGCAACCTGGCGCCCGGTGGACGCCGAGGTGATCTCGATGTTGCGTGCGGGCAATCGCACGTTCCTGTTGGTCCGCTTCTCGGTGGGGACCTCGCTCATTCAGAACGATGTGCAGTATCCGCTGCCTGGCGCGGTGCCGCACGTCGGACAACGAGTCCCGATCATGTACGACCCCGCGGCGCCGGCACGAGTGGTGTTCGACCTGCGGGCGCCGGTCGAACTGGATCGGCGCGCCACGCTGGCCGGCTAGGTGGCAGTACGTCGTACCTGCGCGCGCAGGTACGACGTACGGCAAGTCCCGTCAGTGATTGCGACCGGTGGCTAGCCGCTCAGCAAGTGCTGCCGCCTCCACCCGACTTGAGGTGCCGGTCTTCCGCAGGATGCTGGAGACATGGACGCTGACGGTCTTGTTGCTGATCACCAGTTCCTTGGCGATCTCACCGTTCGATCGCCCGGCCACGAGAAAGGCCAGGATTTCCCGCTCGCGGACAGTGAGTCCTGCCAACGCGGCGGGAATGTCGGGGGATGCCGGCAGCGGCACGGGTACACGAAGGTTGACGCGTGCGAGCCGGGCAAGGGCCTCGATCTGATGCCGGAATGGCTCCGCTCCGAGTTGGACCGCGCGCCGATGGGCGTTCAGGAGATGCTCGCTCACCTTCGATGCCGCTGACCCTTCGGCGAGCATGGCCTCCGCACAGCGCAAGCGCGAGGTAGCTTCCTCCCAGGGCGCTCCCGCCGCCTGACTCTTCTCGACGGCGCGCTGCCATAGTTCCGCCTGGCCGACTGTTCCCTTGCAGCGGGCAACCGCTGCCTCGAACAGGGCCTTGGCCATGGCATGGTCCGCGACATCCGGCCGGGGCGTCGTGAACGGCTCCACCGGCCACCTGCCGAGGACGTCCTCGAGAGCAGCGATCGCCTGCGCCACACCGTGGGCGTCACCGGTATCTCGGGCGGCCTGGGCGGTTTCGGCGGCGGCGTTGGCGAACAACGCGAGGACGTCCTCGCGGTAGTTCGGCCTCGCGGCAGTAGGTACGACGATCCGGCTGTGGAGCCATTGCAGCGCCTTCCCCGGTTCGCCGGACGCGAGGAAGATCTCCGCGCCGACAATTGTCAGGGAACCGCGAAGTGCCGCGAAGTCCTCGGCGATCAGCTCGAGAGCCCGGTTCAAGTGCTGCTTGGCCTCCGGAAGACGGCCGGATCTGGCCGCCAACTGTGCCGCCACCAGCCGGATCGATGCGGCGGGAATGCCACCACAGCCCGCAGCCAAGGCCGTCCGCAGCAGCTCTCGGCAATCGTCCCAACGGCCCAGGATCAGCAACCCGATCGCGGCCTCCGAGGCGAGGTAATAGCCCCACTCCGAGCCCGCCACAAGGAGATCCTCGAACGCCTCCTGCGCCACGGCAGTGGCCTCGTCGATCCGGCCGAGGTGGGTCAGGCACTTGACCTGCAACGTCGCGGCGTCCTCCAGCCATTCTGTGGAGCCGCACGACCGCGCAAGACGCACTGCCTCCAGCGCGTCGGCCAACGGGCCCGCCGGGAAGTCCTGGAGGTGGGCGAGGCCGCGGGTGCTGAGAGCGGCCGCGAGTGCCAGCTGGGACCCAGATCGTCGCGCGGCCCGCACGGCTTCCTCTGAGTGGGTCACCGCTTCGCCGAGCAGTGAGTCCGAGTGCTCAGCGTTTGCCAATCCCGCTAGCGCCAGCGCGCGCTCAGGGCTGTCAGGGAACGCCTCTGTGAGCCGAACCGCCTCGACGAGTTCGTCGAGGACCGCTTTTCCGGCTGCCGAGCGTTGATAGGTCGCTTTCCACCACGCGAGCAGCAGGCTGCTGGTCAGGAGTGGCTGGCGATCCCTGTCGATCAGGGTCAGTGCCTGGTCAAGCAGGGAGATGGCCGAGTCGAGCCTTCCGGCGTTTCCGCAGATCCGGCTGGTTCGGCGGAGCAGATCCACGTGTTGGCCCGATGAGCCCCGCACGTTCGGTGACACCTCGTCCCACAACGAGCAGGCGCGCTCCAAGTGGAGTGCCTCCTCGGTCGAGGCGTGCAATTCCGCCGCGTTGTCGGCCGCGGCCAACGACCAGCGGTAGGCGTCGTCGAGTCTGCCGGCGCGATGATTGTGAATTGCCAGGTCGGCTGCGCCGCGCGTGGGCTGTCCAGCGGACAGCCGCTCGAGCGAGCGCACATAGGTCGTGTGGATGCCCGCGGCCTCGCCGGGCGGCATGGCGTCGTACAGGACCTCGGCAAGCAGCGGGTGGCGGAACCAGGGCCGATGGTCGCCATCGTGTCGTACGACGCCGTGGTCCTGCGCTTCCGTCAGGCAGTCGGATAGCAGTGTGGGTTCGACGCCGTGTTCGGCGGCCACGCCGGCAAGAACCGCGAGGTCAATCGGGCGGCCGCCGACCGCGAGTACCCGGGTCACCTGGCGCGCTGAGGCAGACAGGCCGTGCCAGCTGGCGAGCAGCGCGTCGCGAAGAGCGGCAGGTGCCGTCGCTGGGAGATCTGCCTCATCCCCGGTCAGAGGGCCGACCAGGAGTTCAGTGAGGTAGGGATTGCCGGCCGAACGCGCGTGGACCTGGGCTGCGAGTTCGATGTCCACCGCGCGACCGAGCAGGCCCTGGATCTGAGTCTCGGTCGCTGCCAGGTCTAGTCGGTCCAGGTGGATCTCTGTGAACAGTGGCATGCGACGCATGTCGGCGAGCCAGCCGTGCAGCGGATGGCCCTCACCTCGGTGCTCATCTCGACAGGTCGCGACCAGTGCTAGGCGCTGGTCGCGGAACCCGGTGATCAGATAGGCCAGCACGTCCAGCGAGGTACGGTCCGCCCACTGCAGGTCGTCGATCACCACCACGGCGGGCCGCCGGTCGGCGATGCGGTTTAACACCAGGTCGATCAGCGGCAGCAGCCGTCCCGGTTCCCCCGACGTGGCGCCGCCGAGCGACGGCAGCAGCGTGCCGAGCTCACCAGCCCCGGCCAGAACCTCGGCGCGCGTCCGAGCGTCTGCCCGTGCAAGCCACGACTGAATCGCACCGGTCACCGGCGCGAACGGAACCGACGCCTCACCGAAGTGCACGCAGGTCCCCCAGAGCACCTGGATATTGGCGTCCATGCTGTCGCAGGTGTCTCGGACCAGCCGTGTCTTGCCTGCGCCGGCCTCGCCGTGGACCACGACTGCACACGGATGACCACCCGCGGCCGCCTTCAGAGCATCCGCGAGAAGTCGCTGCTCGTCGCCCCGGCCTACGAGCCGAGGATTCGGCCGTACTTGCGCCGCCCCCATCCACTCAGTGTCCACCTGGCGACCCCAGGCAGGCCATGTCATGACCGGCCTAATCGCACCGAACTCGACAATCTCGACGGATTGCCTGATGCGAAGGGTCGTGCAGGGGGCACTGACGAACGCTGGTGGTTAGCCGCGGAGTTCTGGTGGGCGGATCGGGCTGGCTTCGGCTAGGGCCTTGCGGACGCCGTCGGCATCGAGGTTGGTGCCGTAGGCGGGGGTTCCGGGCTGCTGGCGCCAGGAGTCGGCGAGGCTGCCGGCGTCGATTGGGTCGAAGCCGAGGTCGTCGACGAGCCGCAGTACCTTTGCCTTGGCTTCTTCGTTGTCACCGGCAACGGGTAGCGCGATCCGCCCCGGCTCGCCGGGCGCGACGCCGAGGTCCAGCAAGTGCTGGAAGTTGATGTTGTTGAAGGCCTTGTTCACTGGCTGACCGAGCTGCTCGGCTACCCAGCCGCTCTCGGTCAGGCCCTCGTCCTCGATGCCTGCGATCCGCCCGTCGCGCTGCGGGTAGTAGTTGTTGGTGTCGATTACCGCGTATCCCTCTGCGGCGTTGTCGAACAGGTCTTTCGGCAGTCCGGGGACCGCCTTCTCCGGAATCGTCACGATGACGATCTCGGCGCCCTTGGCAACGTCTCCGACCTGGACCGGAGTCGCTCCGGTCTCGGCCTGTAGGTCGAGCAGCGTCTCCGGACCCCGCGAGTTCACCACGGAGACCTCGTGCCCGAGGGCCGTCAGGCGCCGGGTGAGGGTGCCGCCGATGCGACCTGAACCAATGATGCCGATCTTCACTGTTGCTCCTGGTAAGTAGCTGATACTCAGCTACAACGCCAAAACGGCCCTCGATAATCCACCGGGCTCGTCAGCGATCCCCACAGCCGCGGCGGTCATCGGCGCTGTAGCCGTAGCCAGGCTCACCTGTCGGACCGGCTCGGCGGGTCATCGTCTCGGTCTGGCCGGGGTCGATCGCGCTGACCTAGCTCTTGGAGGTGCCGGAGCCGTTGGGCTTCTGTGAAAGCGGCCAGCAGTTCGGCATCCGTGAGCTTTGGCTCTATCGCGTCGGCGATGCGCGGATTGTAAGGCTCGGGCTCATCCGCTCCTTGCGGATTGACAGCTCCTGGGCTCTCCGGTGCAGCTTCCGGTGCGGCCGAGCGTTCCTCGTCCGAGCGCATCAGCTCATCGAGGTCTAGGCCGGCTCCGTGCAGGAGCCTCCGGGCTTGGGCGATAGCATCGTCTCGGTCGTACGCATCCGGGTTTGGCAGATCGGGGCTGACACCCCTGTGATCTGAGGATCTGGTAGGCGAGCAGGCAGAGCGGGCCCCTATCCACACGTCGAGCGGATTCTGGAAGGTCAGTCGGTCGATCCACAGTGCCTTGGCTGGCCGGTCCGCCTCCTGACCGGTGCCTGAGAAGTAGCCGCCGGCGATGTCGTCGGCTGCCACTGCAGCGGCCTGAACAGAGCGAAGCAACGTCAGAACTTCTTCGATGCTTTCAATCGAGGCCTGCGGACCTATGTTCTTCCGGACCAGGATCCGCCAGCGCTCAAGTCCCTCTGGGGGAGCGCGACCTGTCTGGCAGTTCCTCGACGAACGGGATCTTGCTGACGCACTGGTGGTATTGCTCGATTGCCTCCTCCACTGAGAGGTGTCCGAATTGGAGGGATGTCATCACACCCTCGAGCTCCGCACTGCAGACCTCTGCGGCAGTGACGCGGGCTGCGAGGTCCTGAGATTTGCTGAGGTTACTGGAAATGACCGCCACCAATGAGACGATCAACGCGGCCAGACAGAGAGGTCTCCAAACATTCGCACTGCTACTCAGTGACAATTCTCGTTTGACGCTGTCTGTGAATGGCGGACCCGCGAGTGCCGGACCTGCCACGAAAACGGCCGCCATCGCGCTACTGACGATGCTGATGTTGGTCAGTCGATTGCGGCGCGGTCGGACTTCGTGCAGAAAGGCAGCGATGCCCGCCCGTCGAGTTTCGATTTGCGCCCGCAACTCCGCACGGACTCTAGGTTGGTCGGACATCCCGTCTCCTGCCTTCCCGGGCCGGCCGGGTCCGCGATCAACGGCGGCCGGCGCAGGGGCCAGGCCGTGGAACAGTCGCAGAGCCCGGCGATGGCGGCTCCGTCATCCCTGCGAGTCTTGCACCGCCACTTCACTTCCGCCAGCCGCCAGCTGCATAAAGAGGATTCACGCTCACCTGGCCAAGTAATACACTGAGGAGTGCTTTCGCTTGGGCGGTGGCATTGCGCCACGCAGCTAAACATGGTGCGCGGAACGATCAAATGTTTGCTGTAAAGGGTCGCCGAGCACCGTGGGGACGGAACGCGCTGTGCCGGGCGAGTCAACCCGCAGTTTGGATGATCGGTGCTGCGTGAGCGGGGCCGTCTGAGTAGCCTCAGGTCTATGTCGTCCGTAAGCAGTCGCGCGCGGCGTTCGGACTGGGCCAGGTTGACCGAGCGCACCCTCGCCGAGCTGGATGCTTGCGAGCCCATCTACCGGCCGACCAACTTCTGGGGTCCCGGCGTGGTGCAGCTCCTCAAGGACATGGACACCGACGGCCTGGAGAAGTTCAAGAGCTGGCCGAACTCTCACACCTGGTTCTATCCGAAGTACGGCAACGGGTTCAGCAACGCCTCTATCGCCGCAACCTACAAGGCCGCAGCCCAGGTAAACCGCTGGGCGAGCGAGGGCTGGGTCGCCTCCGCGCTGAACGGCTCATTGGAGGCTCGCCGCGACTACGACGTTGCGGGCGTCTGCTGGAATCACCAGCGTTGGCCGGCGGATCTCCGCAATCTCGGTGAGAGCCCCGTCGGTACTCCGCCCCAGGCGTACCAGTTGAGCGGAATCGACGGCATCAGGTTCGGCCGGCCCTACGTCAACTACTTGATCCTGCTGGCTGCCCTGTCGAACCACGTCGAGGTCCCGCCGAAGAGCTTCCTCGAGATCGGTGGCGGCTTCGGCGTTCTCGGCGAGATCGTCCTCGCGCGCGATTCCGGTGCCCGGTACGTCGATATCGACATCCCGCCGCTGGTCACAGTCGCGTCGTACTACCTGACCCGGCTGTTCGGCACCGACCGGGTGGCGACGTACGACTCCTCGGTCGCGGCGAGTGGCCCGATCGAGGTGACGCGCTCGGGGGTGTTTCCGAGCTGGCGGATCGAGGATGTGCAGGGCGATTTCGACGTTTTCGTCAACTCGTTCTCGTTCCAGGAGATGGAGTTCGACGTGGTCGAGCGGTACGTCGGCGCGGTGTGCGCCAAAGGCGTCAGGTACGCCGTGTCGCTGAACTCCCGGGAGGGCACGTACAAGGCCGAGAAGGCAGGCGATCGAGGCTCAATGGAACCGGTCAAGTCGGCGGACATCGTCGGAATGTTCGAGAACCGCGGCTACACACTGGTCGGACAGTACGACGAACCGCTCGTCCACGACGGCCGCCAGGTGAACGTGCTGAAGAAGAACTGACGGCACCAGCTACCGGCCATATTCGGTAGCCATGGGCATCCCTTCCAGTGCCTTGTGAGTCGGGCACATCAGGCGCATGGTGGTCGTGTCAGGTGCCGCGGTTGCGCGCACCGGTGGAGGGGTGCAATGGGGGATGGACGACTCGCGATTCGCGCTCGTCGTGGCCAACGACCAGTACGCAGATCCTGGTTTGCGCCGACTGGCCGCACCGGCACAAGATGCGGCGGCCCTTGCTGAGGCGCTCGCTGATCCGGCGGTCGGTGACTTCGCGGTGGAGGTCCTGCACAACAAGTCGGCGCAGGAGATCCGCTTGGCGGTCGAGGATTTCTTCGCCGACCGAGCAGCCCAGGACCTGCTGTTGCTGCACTTCTCCTGCCACGGCCTGAAGAACGCGGCCGGCGAGTTGTTCCTGGCCATGGCCGACACCCGACCGACCCGGCTGGCGGCGACGGCGGTGGCGGCGGACTTCGTCAACCGGCAGATGGCAGACAGCCGCGCACAGCGGATCGCGTTGTTCCTGGACTGCTGTTACGGCGGAGCGTTCCCGCGCGGCATGGTCGTACGGGCGGCAGGAGAGGCGCAGGTCCGCGACGCCTTCGCCGGGCAGGAGAACGTGGGTGGCGGGCGCGGACGGGTGATCGTCACAGCGTCGAGCGCGATGGAGTACGCCTTCGAAGGCGCTCAGCTCGCGGTCACGGATCAGCCGAGGCCGTCGGTGTTCACTGGGGCAGTCGTGGATGGCCTCACCACTGGCGAAGCAGACCGCGACGGGGATGGCTGGGTCGGTCTCACCGAACTGGTCGGGTTCGTGA
>NZ_DASRXP010000051.1:0-10372 GCF_035687465.1 Kribbella sp. | reverse complement strand
GAGAGTCGCAGCTATCGCGGTGTGGTGGGCCATCGCGATTCCCTGGTCCCCGGGGATCGAACGCAGCAGGGGCGTCGACAAATCGCTCATCCGCTGCTTCAACGCGGCGTGCAGGGCGTCATTGTCGCGATTCGGAAAACGCAGCAACGGATCTCCTGGTCGTCCGCCCGATCAGGGCTCCAATCGCTGAGACCTGATCCTTGCCGATCACCTGCGATCCGGGGGGGCCGACGCGCGGGAGTTCATGCGGCTGTGAACGTGATGACGTAGCGTAGTTTGACGGTCGCATTGCCAGGAGGCGGTTGTCGTGGAGGGTTCAGCTGACTCAGCGTCGCACGGGGATCCTCTTGAGGAAGACCTGGAGGACTACGATCTCGGTGGCGAGACTGGTGGCGAGCAGGATGTCCGAAGCGACGACCCATTCTTCGTCTCAAAGCAAGCTGCGGCCGTGTTCAAACACAAAATCCTCAAGGTGTACTTTCCCAAGTTCGCCGGCAAGGCGGGGTCCACAGAGCCCGACAAGCGTCTCGTCTACGTTGACACGCACGCCGGCCGCGGGTCGTACGACGACGGTACTCCGGGCAGCCCGCTACTGATCGCACGGAACGTGGCAGCGATGTCTCAACGCCAGATCGAATGCCTGTTCATCGAAGCGCGTAAAGGAAACCATCGACATCTGAAGACCATCCTCGAGCGGGAGATGCCTAGCACGGCACGGTGGGAGGCTCTCTACGGCACAGCCAGTGGGCAATTGAACGAGGCACTCGCCTACGCGGGCGACTCGCCGCTCTTCATGTTCATCGATCCGTACGGGCTCGGCCCGACGTTCCCTGAGGTCATCCGTATTCTGAACCGTCGGCGGAAAGGGTTCGGAAGCAAGACCGAGGTGCTGCTGAACTTCATCTCCGGAGCCTTCGCCCGTGCCGGCGGGTACCTTCGACTGAGTCCCTTGACTCCACAGCAACACAAGACACTTGAGCACCTGGACGAGGTGCTCAATGGGCCGTGGTGGCGCCAGGTCTATCTCTCAGCTGCGACACCAAGTGATGCTGTAGAGCAGATCGCGGTCGAGTTCGCCAAGCGCGTGGAGCGATCGACTGGCTGCCGTTCGACGCTCATCCCGGTCAAGAATCGCGCCCACCATGTCCCCTTGTACTGGCTTCTGCATTTCACGCGGCACCCCGACGGTGTCTGGTGGATCCGCGAGGCGGCGAGCCAAGCCAGCGCGGAGTGGCGACGGTACTGCAACCCACCTCCGCCAGAAGACGATGGCCTCTTCCCGCTGGAGGACGAATTCCCGGAAGAGGAGGCGCGACGCGAAGCAGTGTGGGTCGATCAGATTGAATCGAATGCACGCTCATTGCTGACCCACAACGGGGTGGTCAATGTCCCGCTCGACGCAACCGCCCTCTTCGGAAACACACTTGGCCTTGCGTGGAGCAAACACCTGCGGCAGGCTCTCGCGCGCTTGTACGCCGACGGTAGGTTGGAGCCGAAACCAATGTCCGACCGGCTCGACAAGTACGTCGGAACGGCGGTCGCGGCTCGTGGCGTACCCTCATCCGGCTGACGCAGTATCCGGCATTTCATCCCAGAGCTGCCCGTCGAGCTCACGGCCCAACGACTTTGGCGTCCGCCCTCCCCACTGCTTGAAGAAGAACGGAACATCGCTGCGCAGACACGCGTCCCGGATTCCGCGAGCCCAGCCGAGCTCCATCGGACGGCACCGCGGGCCGGACTCACCGCCGGCGATTACCCATCCGATACCGCTCAGGTTGATGCTGTCCAGCGGACCGAGCAATGGCTCGCAGGACAGAAACCTCACGGCGGCCGGCACTTGACGAAGATCGTCGACCCGCGACAGGACGCCGGAATTCTCGACCGACACGCCCAGCCACAGATTCTCGGGCCAGTCGAGCTGCCCAGCCATCCGTCGCAACCGCAACGATCGCTTGGTAAGTACCTGGTATGTGTGCTGAGGCGTATCCCTGATCACGTCGAACACATCGCGCACAAAGGCGATCGGCACACGCGCATGGAACAGATCGCTCATCGAGTTCACGAACACCACCCGGGGCGACCGCCAGCGGTAAGGCTCGAACAGCGTTTGCGGATGTACCGTGACGCCGAAGCCAGGTCCGGACGTCCGCGAATCCCCATCATTCTGGTACTTCGCGTTGCCCATCGCCTTGAGCCGTTTCGACAATGTCAACGCGTAACAGTGATCGCAGCCGGCCGACACCCGGTCGCAACCGGTCACTGGGTTCCACGTCGCCTCGGTCCATTCAATCGCTGATCGGTCACTCATCCGCCGGCCCCTCCAGTACGTCGCGAACTCGCCGCTGCCTTTAGCATGACGCACATCCAGTGCCTGGTTCTGGACCCCTCGCCGCAACCACGCGGTCGCGCCCTCAGTTCAGGCGAGATAGCCTCAGGAGCCGGACAGATCCGTTCTGCCAGTGGAAAGCAGCGATCAATTTGCGGATGGCAACGAACAGGCGGCCATCCGTTTCGGACGCGGCGAACACCAGGCTGTCGCTGGGGCACGGTACGCAAGTCAGGGCCGTGCGCGCCGCCTCACATCTACGCGGCAACAGCAACTCAGATATCGTCGGAAGGCCGAGCACGCTGCTGTGGCCGCTGTCCCCGGTCGCAGTACAGAGTCATGGCGCTGGGTCGATACGGACGAAGCCCAGGCCACCATCCATCACGCAGAACTCTGCCAGCTCCGCGGCCATCTCGTCTGGTGCGGTCAGCAACAGCCGACGTACTGCCTTTCGATCGCCGAACTGAGATGGGAGCGTGCGAGGATAACGATCGGACGCCCAGAAAGCATCATCGCGATTATCGAGACGCTCGAAGAACGCGTCGACCACGTCAGGCCATCGCGGCGACAACCACCACTGCCGACAGGTGCCAACGGCGCGCATCGCCAGCCAGGAGACCACCACATGCACGCCCTTCTCGTCTGCCTGGTCGAGAAGGGCATCGAGCTGCCGAGCGCCGTGTTCCCTCAGTGCCTCCAGTTCGTCGCCTCCCAGATCAATGAGTGTCATCCCATTCGGCAGAACTCTCGCCGGATCGAACACCTCGTCGTACGCGAAGCCGAACGCTTCTTCCAGCGATTCGGCGCCATACTCGTCCAGATCGTGTCGTTCGAGCAGTTCGGCAGCGGCTAGGCCCTCAGCGAATATCGGCCACAGATTCTCGGCATACACTCGGGTGGTCGCCACATTCGTGCGGAACATGTCACCATCGGAAATCCGCGAGTCCGGACCTGCGTGCCAGTCCTCGATCACGGAGTTGCGCCACGTCAGATGCGTCAGGGCCAACGGCGCGTACCTGAGTAACGTCACCACGTCATCGGGATGCACTCCAGCCTGCCGCAACGTCTGATCGAGCAACGCCGCATCGAACGTCTCTGCGAACCAGTCGCGCTGATCGTGCCCCATCGACTCCTTCTCTCTGTGATCGTTTGCCGACGGCTCCAAGCTAACTATCGGCCCGGCTTGGACTAGACCAGCGAGCCTGTGCCGACTGCCCAGGTCCGACAGTGATTCGCGGGGCTAGGCAAATGAGCTGGCCGATATCCAGCCGGGTCACGGATGGAGCTGCAAATCTTCGCGATGCTGGCCGACCTGGGCAGACCAAAGGGGGCGTGGCTCGACGTAGGAGGTCGGCCGCCGAATCAGTCTCGCTCGTCGCGGAGCTGCCGCACCTCAAGTCCGTGCGCCTCGGCGCGCAGCCGCATGCTGAGGTCGCGCGTGAACAGGAGCGTTGCAAGGCCGGACAGCGTGTCCAGCTGACCGGCGAACTGGATGATCATCCCGTCGGCGTCGTGAGGTCGCGCCGGGCCTTCGTGGACGTACACCTCGAGCGTCGTACCGTCGGTTAGCGGTGTCGGCTCGGCCGGCGGGCGTGGCCGCAGATGCTGGCTCAACCACTTCAACGCGGCTCTGGCCTTCGTGTTGGTGTCCTTGCTGCCGTTGCGCTTAGACCGATCGAGCTCGTAGATCACGACCAACGGGATCACTACCCTAACGCCATCCGTCGTGCCTGCCGCAAGCTGCCAGTCGACTGCAGCAACGTCGTGGTGTGGATCCAGGAAGATATTGGTGTCGGGCACCACCAGCGTCCGGGCCGGCGACACCCAGCGCTCCACGTTCTGCCTCACCTTGTCCTGTACATCCTCGAGCCGCCGCTCGAGGCGCTCGCACTCAGTCAGCACCTGGCTGATCACCCGTGGCGCCATCGGATCACAGCCGACCAGCGACCAGTACGCCGGTGTGTGGAGTAGGTCGGCGACCGCCTCCACGGTGAAGACCGCCCCTAACAGCCGTTCCGCTTGCTCCACGAACCGCACGTACGAGGCCACCATGTCCGCAGGCCTCACGCCTGCGGACATACCGCGGAGATTGCTCGCGCCTGCGGCGATCGAGCGAACTACGTCAGCGACGCCCTCACCGCGGACAGCGGGAAGAATCGCGGGGATGTCCAGCATCCCTCCATCTTGGCATGCCTCTCCGACATGTCCGCTCATACAGCCTCGGTCGCCGGATGGGCCAACTGTGCATGATTGCCAACCCACCCCTGGCAGCCAACTGACTAACGCTGCTCCGCTTTAGGTCTGATCATCCGCGGTTCGCTGATCGATTCCGTTAGGGACAGCACAGGTCGTAGCCGAGACAGAATTGGAGGCTGGGTCGCGACCATCTATCGAGAACGCCGACCAGTTGCAGATCGAATGCGGGAGCTAGCTGCTGGGAGATGTTGCGCAGGGCTTCTTTGAGCTCCGGAGGACAGTTCTGGGCGACGAGTTCGGCCTCGATGAAGCTGTCCGCGTCGAACGGAGCCTTGTGACTCTGTGGGACCCCTTTGACGCACCCTTTGCTGAGCTCGGTCGGTTCTCCTAGCGGTCCGGGAGTCAGCTTTGGAGGCGTGGAACACCTCGTGCTCGCAGGGTTCCCGCAGCTAAGGCCAGTCATCTGTTGAAGAACTCGCTACCACCCTTTTCCGTACTGTCGGAGCATGGACGGACGAGAGATCAGGTTGGCTGTCGTGTCGCGGCTGCGCGGCGGTCAATCGTCAGGATTCTCCGAATGTCAGTAGCGGCACGTCGTACATCGCTGGCTGGCGGGTTCTGATGAAACTGGGAGCACTGACCTCGACGAGGTACACCTCAGTCAGAAACTGAATCTTGGCGCCGAGGAGGTGGCTGGTATGGGCAGTGGCTGAGTGGGCCTTGAGGCCGACGGAGACATGGATGTGTGGGAGGACGACGTTGGACTCTTCGTCGTAGGCGAGGGTGCCTGCCCCGATAGCCTCGACGTTTTCTAGGTGGACGGCGCTCCAGACGGGCGCGTCGGGGTTGTCGAGTCTTTCGCAGGTGCCGACTAGTTGGACTTCTCGCATGCCGGCGATGAACATCGGGATGAAGCCTTGCCGTACGTCGTGCTCGATGCAGAACTCAGCCAGCGCAGTGTAAAAGTCGTCGCCGTGGTCGAAGTGGACGACGAAGGTTCGGCCCATGGTCAGTTCAGCGGCGCGCAAGGGTTTCTCCTTGGGTAGTTTCAAGCCTGTCGAGGTAGGCAACGTAGCGAATGGCCGTGTTGAGGCCGCTGGTGGACAGGAGGCGACTCCTCGGGTGAGCGAAGCCGTCAACGCCGAGCAGGGCGAGCTCCTGGCATCGCTTCCGGAACCATCCCCAAGAGATGTTCAGATAGCCGGCCAATGCCTCGAGCCTCCCAGCGGCGGTCGACTGAGTGGCCACTGACTCCGCAGCGAGATGCCCGGTGATCTCTCGGTACGTCGACCAGCGCGAAGGCGGTGCACCAGCGTCGACGTACCAGAGGCCGGGCGCGCGAAGCCAGTTCGCAACGATCACATCATCGGCGAGGACGAATCCCTCGATCTCACCGAGCTGCGGCTCGGCGCTCAGCTCGACCCGGATCGCGAACGCCTCCATGAGCGCCATCGCAAGTAGAAGCAATACGCGCTCGTACTGCGGCGATGAGAGCACCTCATGTGCCGGGATGCAGAAGCCCCGCCGGGTGCCGCCGCGTCGCGACGTACGGCGGAGGTATTCGAACTTGTGCGACCAGATCAACCACGACACCGCGTCCTCGCCGCGCTGCTCCCGCGTCCAGAACAGCGGCGCGGCCGTAAGCCGCTCCCAGTGCCGCATGATGTGACGAGAGCAGAAGCGCGATCCCAACCACTGCCTTGAGACCGCGTTCAGATCTGGCACTTCGCTGAGCGTCGCCGCCGAAGCGGGCCGCCCCTCATAGTGCGCCAGACGCCCCTGGTACCGGTCCAGCTGCGCATCATCTCCCAGCAGCGCCAAATCGGTGTTGGCGATCGCCCAGATGATGCCGACCGTCAGATCATCCAGAAGATGTGCTGTCGGAACCAGCTGTGGTCCGGTACTACGCACAGCTCGACCCGCGAACCGTCGACCGTCGGAAACGTAGTACCGCGGTTCGTCTCCGTGCGGATCCGCAGCGACCAGCAGGGAGCGGCGATCCGGGCGGCTCAGTGACCGGACAGAGTCCTCAGGCGGCTCAACCACGACCCATCCTCGACCGGTGCCCTCAGCAACGCAGTGGTGGGCGGCGAGCTCCACGCCGACGAACGACCGTCCCCCCGGGACGCTGAGGGCTTCGACAGCGCCCGCTTCCGCCGCCTTCTGCCCGCTTCCGACAACCTCCAAGAGCGGCCTCACCTCTCGAGCCGCAGGCGAGATGCTCCGATCCGGGCTTGTACGGCGCCGCTTTTGGAACCCGAGCTCAATGGGTTCGGAGACGCCTAAGGCATTGCAGAGTGCCGATCGCACATCTGCCGCCGGCCACGAGTACCAGCCACGCTCCCAATCCGAGATCGATTTCGAGGTAATCGCCGCCACTCGACCCGTCGTTCGGTAGATCTCGCTGTTGATCAGGTCGGCCAACGTCGCCTGTGAGATCTCGCCTCGAGCTTTTCGCAGGAGCTCGTTCGGCTGCCGCACCCGGCTAGTGACGGCCATGACCGGTGAGCTGGCCAGCGGAAACAAACCGAAGATCCGGCACCGTGTAGGTGTCCCTGGGGGTCGTTTGCGACCGGTCAACCCCGATGTAAGCCACGGCCAACTGCCGGCCGGATCCATCGCCTGCGAGCACTCTCACCCGCACGGTAGTTTCGAACCCTTTCGGCGCGGCGGTGCGCCTTCCCTGGATGACGACTCGCCCACCACGAAGCTGACCTTGCTGCTCGAAGATCCACCGCTCGACAATGCTGCGCGCCGTGGACTTCGGCGTCCGACTGAAGAGACCGGATCTGGCTACCAAGACCTGCCATACCCCTCCTTCTCGCCGGGTGGCGATCTCGAAGGTGTACCTCACTCGGCCTTTCATCGCTGCCTCCTCCAGGTGATACCCAGAGACTGCCCCCAGAGGCCGGGACGTCGCCACGGCGTGGCTGGACGTGTCAAAGACGTCCCGCCTAGGCTGGAGACGTCCCGAGATGTCTAAGGTTAGGTTCATGGCCAACGAACGACTGCGAGCTGTGATTCTTGAGAAGGGCCTGACGGCCAATGCGCTCGCGTCGGACCTGGACGTAGACGTCAAAACTGTCGAGCGCTGGGTCAACGGCCGGATGCCCTACCGGCGTCATCGGTACGCCGTTTCGAGTCGTCTGGGCGTCGACGAGAGCTACCTCTGGCCGGACGCGCTCTCCAGAGATCAGGTCGTTGCCGCGTCAGAGAGCGAAGTCATCGCGGTGTTCCCGCACCGATCCGAGGTGCCGCGGGACGCATGGCGACGCCTCTTCGAGTCTGGTGAGGAGGAGATCGGCGTCCTCGTCTACGCCGGCCTGTTCCTCGCCGAGGACACCGGACTGCTGAGGATCATCCGCAAGAAGGCGGAGTCCGGCGCACGGGTTCGGATCCTCGTCGGAGACCAGGAAGACATACACATCGCCGAGCGAGGTGAGCAGGAAGGCATCGGAGATGCGATGGCCGCCAAGATCCGCAACGCGCTCGCCCTCTACCGCCCACTTCGCGAAGTGGAGGGCATCGAGTTCCGCCTGCACAGAACGGTGCTCTACAACTCCATCTATCGGGCAGATGACCAGCTAATGGTCAACACTCACGTATATGGCTTCACTGCTCCCCATGCGCCGGTATGGCACCTGCGAAAGGTCCCCGGTGGTGAGTTCGCGAATGTCTATCTGGAGAGTTTCGAAAGAGTCTGGGACACCGCGATGCCGTTACCGGAGGACTGATGCCGAAGCGAATCGACTACTACGACGACCCATCCGCGCCAGCCGCCAACAGCATGGTCCCGTCGGTCAACGTAGTAGTCGAGAACGAGGCCAGCGAGATCCTCATGATCCGTCGCTCCGACAACGGCAACTGGGCAGTCCCGGGCGGCGCCATCGACCTCGGCGAATCGATGTCGCAGGCCGGCGTCCGCGAGACGTTCGAGGAAACCGGCATTGAATGCGAAATCACCGGCATCGTCGGGATCTTCACCGACCCTAAGCACATCATCCTCTACACCAGCAACGGCGAGGCGAGGCAGGAGTTCTCGATCTTGCTGACCGGTCGTTGGGTCGGCGGCCGACCAACCCCCAGCAGTGAAAGCACCGAGGTCCACTGGGTCGGAGCGTCCAAGCTCGCTGACCTCACCATGGATCGATCAATGCGCCGGCGCCTCGACCATTACCTCACCCGACCGTCATCGCCGTACTTCGATTGAGTCGAATTGGGCCACCGTGCGGTTGCGGGCGGCCGTGGCGCGATCGACGCCTCCGGTATCGCAGAAGGTCGGCTTGCAGTACAGCGTTGGGCAGCGAGGTGTGACCCACCCATCGCCGCTAGCCGCGCTTCCACGGTTCGTGACGCATGTCTCAGGATTGGCGCTGATCGGGTGATCGAGCGATAGACTATGTGGTCCTCTGGATAGCGAGTCAGGATCTCGGCGAGTCGGTAATCGACGTCAGTGGGTGTGCCATCGACACCTGTGGTCATGTCGCAATAGGTCAAAGCATCCAGCAACTCAGGCGGGGGTGCAGCGAACTCCTTCGAGATGGACGGCATCCCGCGCTCCTCGGCTTCAACAGACGCACCGGTGTGGTGCGCCACCAAACGACACAACAGATCGGGGGCCATCAGTACGTCGCGCAGATACCTCGCCCCATCCAGCGAGTGAAAGCCCGTCGAAGCGACGCTCGATGCATAGCCGATGTCATGCAACCAGGCAGCGACCTCAATCAGCTCAGCCTCCTGCGCCAGCACCCGCGCTAGGCCGCGTGCACGTCTCGCAACTCCTTGGGTGTGAGCCCATCTCCGCGGCAGCTCGGTCTCAAGGAGCTTCCGTGCGGTCTCGCTGGCATCGTTCGCGTTGATCACATATCTGACGCTACGACGACTGCGTGCTCACATGGGAGGACTTCCTGGGGACATCTGGGACGTCTCTGGTGGCCGGCCCGTCACGTATCGAGCAGGTTCGCCTGATGCCAAATGCGATCGAAGCTTGAGAGGTAGAACCCGACGATCCCCCCGTCATCCTTCTGGTGAAAGTGGTACACCGGTGCGTCGGCGGCCGGGACGCCGTACAGATGCTGATTCACCAGGACTTGACCATCGGCGCGGTAGATCGAGTTGTAGAGCACGGCGTCGTGCAAGCGAAGCTCCACCTGACCAGATGCGGCAAGAGGACGGAGACGTTCGACTGCTTCATCGATGCACTCCGAAAGGACCTCACCCTCGGCCTCCTCTGAACCCGTGCGGTCGAGATCGAGACGCTTCGAGTCGCCAAGGACTACAGCGACTCTGATGCCCTTCGCCGCTTTGTCGGCAAGGATCTGGAGGAAGCGAGAGTTCTGGACCAAGAATCTGGCGCTGTAGGCAAGGATGTTGATCTCGTGCTGGGCAGCGGCAAAGGTTGAGAGCCAGGCATCCTGCGGGATAAGGCTGCGGCGCGGGTAAACCGCGGTGAGCTCGGCCGGCCTCGACTTCGCTGCTCGTAGCGCGCGAAGCTCCGGCCAAAGCTCCCCCTCGTCGACACCGAGCAACCGGGCCAGCTCACCGCGATGCTTCGGGTACGGCAGACGCCCATCCAGCCATCGGCGCACGGTCTTGGGGTCGACGACAAGCCGTGTCGCCAGATCCCCTTCGACGAGCCGCGCCTCGAACATTGCGCGCCGGAGTGTGTCGTTCATCCGATCTCCCGCCTCACCAAGGTCCAAGAAGTCCGTAGTCGTCCTCGTAACGCTAACACAAGAAGTCCGTAGACGTCCTAGCCGCGAGTACTGCCGTCCCGGCTGTCCGGACCACTGTTGGAGAGTCCGCTGAGCGCTATGGGGCGCAGTCGGGACCAACCATTCAGGGAGTGAG
>NZ_DASRXP010000050.1:0-12835 GCF_035687465.1 Kribbella sp. | reverse complement strand
CGTTCGGCGCGGGCGACTACACCGCCGATCAGGAGTAGCGCGGCCAGCCCGGCAAGGATTCCCGCTGTCCGTCGCCATCGAACGGGACCGGCGGGCCGATCGGGAGCCGGTTGCGACGCAGCCGTCGCCTCCGCTGCCACTTCGGCGACCGGTAGGGACCAGTTCACGTTCCTGGCGATGACGAGTCTGCCCTCGACCTCGGCCTGTTTCTTGGGCCGTTGATGGGGCGTCTCGGCGACAACCCGGTCGTAGGTGTAGTTGTACAGCTCGTCCAGGGTGATCTCCCCGTCGCCGTCCAGATCCGCGCTGCCGTCGCGTAGTCCCTGCACCAGGTGCTTGGTGAACACGGACTGAACCGCCTTGCCCTTCACCCTGTTGCCTTCGAACGAGTACTGCGTCGAGTCGGACGCGGTCAGCACTGTGCGACCCCGGCCCCGGAATCGCTCCAACGCATGCACGTCCGTGTCGCCCTTCGCCCGCAAGCCGGAAGGGAAGGCCCCGCTGTAGCAGCAGTCGAGGATGAGTACCTGGCGGCGGCCGGCGGAGCCATCCATCGCCTGGTCGATCTGCTCGGCCGGCAACGAGGTGAACAGCAGGCTGTCCCGCTGGGTGTTGCTCATCGCCAGGTAGAGCCGGCCGTTCTCGTCCTTCAGGCCGTGACCGCTGAAGTACAGCAGCGTCAGGTCGTCGGTCCGGCAGGTCCGGTAGAACTCCCCGATCGCCGCGCCGACCCGGTGGTGCGGCTCGTTGATCAGGGTGGTGACCTCGAACCCGGCGATCTCGGCATCGGCCAGGACCTCGGCCAGCGACTCCGTGTCGCGCGGCGGGGCGGCCAGCTGCCGCAACCCTGCGTCATCGTACCGGTTGCTGGCGATCAGCAGTGCGAGCCGCCTACCCATCTGTCCCCCATCGTCGGCCCCTCACATGATCGGGCACGAAGGTCGACCGACGCCACCCATCTGCTGAGCTACGCATCCGTAGGGTGATGTGTTCTTCACGGGTGAGTGGTGACCTCATCCACTACTGGGCGGGTGAACGGCGAGCGGAGGATGACCGCGACAGATCCGGCGAACGTGAAGGAGATGGCGGCAATGGCACTTCTGGACCTGCAGGGGCTCGAGATTCCTGGTGGGCACGGCGGCGGCGGTGGCGGGGGCGGAGGTGGCGGCGGCAGCACGCTGACCATCCTCTTCTGCGGCTCGCAGCGGCCGAGCAACCTCAGTCTGCTCCTCTGTCACTGACCGGCGAGTGGATCTGACGGCAGCCGCCTGGGGGCCGTCAGATCCACGTCGGCACGGTCAGATCCAGCCTGCTTCCTGGGCTTTGCGGATTGCCTCGATCCGGCTGCGGGAGCCGGTCTTGTTGAGGATGTGCGAGAGGTAGTTGCGCACGGTTCCGGCACTCAGGCTGAGCTTGCGCGCGATCTCCTTCGCGGTCGCCCCGGTGGTGACGAGGCGGAGTACTTCGCTCTCGCGTTCGGTGAGCGGGTTGTCTCCGGCCCGGAGCGCCGCCATCGCCAACTCCAGGTCGATCACCGGCAGGCCGTCGGCGATCCGCCGGACCGCGTCGACGAGTTCGTCCGGCGACGCGTCCGTGGCGATCAGCCCGACCCGCGGCGCCAGCCGGACCAGCGCCAGGTTGACCGCGGCGCGGACGTCCCGGTCGACGAGGATCAGTACGCCCGGCGACGAGACCAGCCGGCAGACCTTGTCGACGCCGATCTCGCCCGGCATCCGCGGATCCAGCACCAGCACGTGCGGATGCTCGCGCGCGACCGCCGGCAGCACGTCGTCGGCGTGGTCCACCTCCGCCACCACGTGCAGATCGACTTCTCTCGACAACACCGCCGCCAGCGCACCTCGCAGCAAGGTGCCCCGATGTCCAAGCACTACCCGAATCATGGCCCCGCCCCCGTTACAGCTTCCCCGTGACATGCTTTCGAGACTTATGGGTTACCGAATTCCCCAGAAATTCGAAAATCAGTCACCAGTCAGTCTGGGACCATCCGGCGCAAATGTCACCCCCCATCGACCGTTGCTCTCGGCCAATGAATCCGCTGCCTGCACAGGGTTGTGACGCCAGGGAAGGAAGTTGCCGGGCGGGAAAGCCGCCAGGGCTATTAGGGCAGCCAAAAGGTCATCGGGCCTGCCCCCAAGAGTGGGTCAGACGGTGACGCGGGAGCGGATGAATCTCAACGCGATGGCCGCTACCAGACTTAATCCGCCAAGGACCATCAAAACGGTGACCAGGGTCGCCGAATTGTTCAGGTTGCTGTCGCAGGCCATCGGCGTGATGCCGGCGGCCGGTGCGAACACGGACCCGCAGTCGGTCCCGCTCGAGGAGACCGACCGGAAGCCGAGCGCCACTCCGCCGAGCAGCAGAGCCACTCCGGCGATCGCCAGGATTTTGTTCAGCATCGTCACGCCGACACTGTCTTCTGCAGGCATGCCGACGGCACGGCCTGACTGCCCCGTTGCACTTCGCTCACTCCTGACTTCGACTGACATCTCTCCGAACTTACGGTCAGCAGCCCGCTGAGCCACATCGACGGAGCCGTCAGCAGCGAATCTTCACACAGTCCTTACTCAGGACATACCTACCACGTGACGATGGTCTCAGAGCCCACTTCGGCCGGTGACAGTGGCATGCCCGTGCCACCGGCAGAGCCCCGGTGAAGGAATCCCGAGCCGGTCGTAACCTGTGCGTTTCCTTCGGTCACGCGGCTGAAACATGCGCTTCTTACTTTGAGAGTCCACGTCAGCCGCGCGAGGCGGTGATCCCCCATGTACGAGCAAGTTGACCCGTTCATCGGGACCGGCGCCACCGATCTGCCCACGCCAAAGGGCCTGGCAGGGACCTGGTGGTGGCCCAAGCCGCAGGTCGGCAACACCCACCCGGGCGCCGTGCACCCCTTCGGAATGGTGTCGGCCTGCCCGTACTCCGGGGCCTACCCGACCGGCTACGGGCTGTACGACTTCAACACCGAGGGCGTGCCCGACCTGTTGTATGACCGCCCGGTCGCCTCCGGCTTCACCCACTTCCAGCAGTCCGGCACGGGCGCGATCCGCAAGTACTACAACTACTTCCGGGTCACGCCGATGCTCGGCCCGCTCGATGACCTGGGCACCACGTGGGACCTGTTGGACGAGGTTGCCGAGCCCGGCTACTACGCGGCGACGCTGAGCTCGGGGATCCGCTGCGAGGTGACGGTCGGTCCCAAGTCGGCCGTCCACCGGTACACCTTCCCGGCGCATGACGCCGCCCGGATCGTCATCGACGCCTCGACCGGCGGCCTGGCCATCCCGCACAGCCAGACTGTGCCGCTGAAGGCACACCTGGCGATGCTGGAGCCGGGGGTGGCTCAAGGGGAGATCCACGTCGAGGGGGTGCCGCTGGCCGTCCACCTGGAGGTCGACGCCCCCGGCTGGCGGCAGGCGCTGTGGTACGACCGGCGCCTGATGCCGGGCGGCACCCGCCTCGACTTCGACTACATCCGGCCGACCACCTTGCGGCCGTTCGGGCTGATGTTCATGGGCCCCTCGCGCGCCGAGCAGACCGTCGAGGTGCGGCTGGGGTTCTCCCTGCGTGGGTGTGAGACGGCCCGCGACAACCTGCGCACGGACGTCGGCCGTACCCAGGCCACATTCGCCGGGCGGCGCGACCGCACGGCAGCCAGCTGGCGCGACCACCTCGGAAAGGTTGAGATCAAGGCAGAGTCCGATGACCAGGCAACGGTTTTCGGCACCGCGCTCTACCACTCGCTGGTCAAGCCGTGCTTCGCCCCGGACGAGAGCCCGTCGTCGACGACCGAGGGCCCGTACGCGTTCGACATCTGCACCATGTGGGACATCTACCGCACCCAGCTGCCGCTGATGACCACACTGTTCCCGCAGCGCTCGGTCGCGCTGGCCAGCGCGCTGCTGTCGATTGCCGAGCAGGAGGGCAACCTGCCGATCGGCTACCGGATGGCCAAGGGCGCCGACCGGTTCTCCCGGCAGGGCAGCGCCCTCGCGCACACCTTCTTTGCCGACCTGTGCCAACTGGATCTGCCTGGCATCGACTGGGACTGGGCCATGGTGCACCTGGAGATGGACCTGCGCCGGACGTACGGCGAGGACTACCTGGTGCACGGTGTGGCGCACCCGATCAGCCACACCCTCGACCTGGCGTACGCCTACCACTGCACCGCGGCGATCGCCCACAAGGTGCGCGACCGGCCGCTGGCCCAGCAGATGCGCGACCTCGCCCAAGGCTGGCGGGCGGCGTACGACCCGGGCACCGGCCTGCTGCGCGACTCGACGTTCTATGAGGGCGGCCGGTGGAACTACTCCTTCCGGCTGCTGCACGACATGCGCGCGCGGATCGCGCTCGCCGGCGGCGATGAGGCGTTCGTGGGGCTGCTCGACCGGTTCTTCGGGTACGACGCCGCACCGGTCACCCAGCCGGGGGTGGCGCCGAGCGTGGCCGAGATGGACGCCGGGTACGGCCTGAGCCGGTTCGAGGGATTGAACAACGAACCGGACTACGAGGCGCCGTGGTCCTACCACTACGCGGGACGGCCGGACCGAACGGCAGAGGTGGTGCATGCCGCCGTGGCCAACCAGTTCGGCACGGGCCGGGGCGGGTTGCCAGGTAACGACGACTCCGGCGGGCTGTCTGCGTGGTACGTGTGGGCGACGCTCGGGCTGTTCCCGGTGGCTGGGCAGAACCTGTTCCTGGTGAGCGCGCCGGCCGTGGCGGAGTCCATGACCCGGCTGCCGGAGGGCGACCTGTCGATCACCACCACAGGATTCGAACCGGTCGAGGCAGGCGGACCGGTCTCCTACGTCCAATCCATCGCGGTGAACGGCAAGACACTCGAACGCCCCTGGATCTCCGGCCGGGAACTGCGGCACATCCGCAACCTGCACATCGAGCTCGGCCCTCAGCCCTCCGGCTGGGGCAATCAGATCAGGCCACCCTCCACATCCGACCCGCTGCACGCCGCTGGAGGTGAGGCATGAGCATCGCCGACGACACGCTCGTCCCGTCCGCACCCAACCGCCGCCTGGTCATTGTCGTCCGCGCCGACCCGGTGATCTGCGGGCACTCCGGTGAGGCCCGGTGCCTCGCGGAGGTGGCGCTCACCCGCGGGTTCGACGACGTGCGGATCGTGACCTGGCCGCTGGATGCGCTGGAGGCGGCCGGGCTGCCGTTGAAACCACTCGACCGCGTGCTGCCGTACAGCCCTGGCATCACCGTGGAGCGGCCCGCTCCCGTCGGCGACTACCGGGTTCCGGACGGGCGCTACCTGTCCGGGCTCATCGGGCGGCTGGTCGAGCTGTTCAGCGACGGAGTGCCGACGGTGGCGATGTCCCTGTACCTGAGTCCGCACGCGATCGCCGTGCAGGAGGCCGTCCAGGTGGCGCGCCGGATCGGGCCCGCACGGGTCATTACGGTGGCTGAGGCGGTGGGTTCCGACATCACCAACGTGGTGCGCGAGTGCGTGAACACCGGCCGGTTCGGGGCGGCCGCACACATCCTGTCGGTCTACCTGGCGGCCGACCACTGCGTGGCGGTGTCGGAGTACACCAGGGACCTGATCGTGGCCTCGGCGGCGACCCTCGACGGCATGCACGGAACGACGTTCGCGCAGCGGTGCCGTGAGCGGATCGCCATCTCCTACCCGGCGGTCGACTCCTGGTCCTACCTGTCGCTCACCGATGACGGGATCGCCGAAACTCTGGCCCGACGCGGCCTTTCGCGGGACGGGTACGTGCTGTTCCTGTCCCGGATCGCCTCGGCGAAGGGGGTCGATGACCTGATCGACGCCTACGCCGGGTCGCGGACAGCCGAGCGGGTGCAACTGGTCCTGGCCGGGCGCGGGCCGCAGGAAGCTGAAGTGGTGGCGCGGGTGGCGGCAGCGGGCCTGGGCGAGCGGGTGCAGGTGCTGACCGACGTGGACGACGCGGAGAAGCCGGCGTTGATGGCCGGGAGCGCGGCGTTCGTGCTGCCGACACGCGAGCAGCCGGAGTTCGTTGAGACGTTCGGGATCGCGCTGGTCGAGAAGGCTCTCGCCGGCGGCGGGCCGATCATCACCTGCGCAACCGGCGGCGTACCCGAGGCGGTCGGTGATACGGCCCTGCTGGTGCCGCAGCGTGACCCGGCCACGCTGCGGACCGTGCTTGATGAGGTCGTGTGCGACTGGACCTCCGAGCAGCGGGCGGCAGCCGAGCGGCGCGCACGGGCGTACGCGTTGCAGTTCGACCGGGTTCCGGTCTTCGACCGCCTCTTCGCGCTCGCCGCGCCCCCCGCCGTCCACGTCGCCTGATGTTGATGCCCGCACCATGCGAGGCAGTCAGTCCCGGTTGGCTGGAACAGGGACCCACTGCGGAATCATCACGGCCATTTGCTGGAGGACTTTGACGAACTGGGTTCGCTGGGTGGGGCTGAGGGTCTCCCAATGAGCCTGTTGGGAAGCGCGGAGGGCGTGGCGGTTCTGGGTGTAGAGGGCTCGGCCCGGGGGAGTCAGGGCCACTTCCACCTTGCGTTCGTCGCTGGGTGAGCGGGTTCGGGTCACCACGCCGGTTTGCTCCAACTGCTTGAGCATTCGGGTGGCATTGGGGCCGGAGACGCCGGCCTGGGTGGCGATTTCGCCTACCGGGAGTGGTCCGTCGGTGGCTACGGCGTCCAGCAGGGCCAACTGGGACAGGGAGAGGCCTGCGGCGTCGCGAGCCAGTTGGGCCCGGTTGCGGCGCATGGCGGCGTACAGGTCATGGGTGGCGGTGACAAAGTCCTCGAACTGCTGGTCCGTTGGCATGAGATCAGTGTATCTTGGAATATCTAACATGATATCTATTGTTGTGTTAGATACTTCGAGAGGAGAGGAACCAGGACCATGAGGATCGACGTACACGCTCACCTGTGGAGCGAGGAGTACCTGCACCTGCTCGAGAGCTTCGGGAGCACCGAGGCGCCGGCTCACCACAGGCTCGGCGCGGGATCGACCAGCGAAGAACTCGACCAGCGGTTCGCCCTGATGGACAAGGCGGGGATCGACCTACAGGTCCTGTCGACGCCACCGGCCTCACCACATTTCGAGGACGAGGCACACGCGGTCGAGGCCGCCACGTGGGTCAACAACGAGTACGCCGAGCTCACCAACCGCTACCCCGACAGGTTCCGGGCGTTCGCGACTCTCCCGCTCCCCCACACCGATGCCGCGCTGGCCGAGTTGACCCGTGCGCTCGACGAGCTCGGCATGCTCGGCGTCGCCATCACCACCGACGTACTCGGTCAGGCGATCGACGGCCCCGCTTTCCTCCCCATCTACGAGGAACTTGACCGCCGTGGCTCGGTCCTCTACGTCCACCCGGCCGGCACCCGCGCCCAGTCAGAGCTGATCAGCGAAACCATGACCTGGTCGATCGGCGCCCCGATCGAGGACACCGTCGCGCTCACCCACCTGATCCTGGCCGGCATCCCGAGCCGCTTCCCCAACCTCAAGATCCTCGGCTCCCACCTCGGCGGCGCACTACCGATGACCCTCAACCGGATGGACCGCCAGCAGCCCTGGGAATCCCCGAACACCCCCGAGAAGCCCAGCCTGGCAGCCCGCAGAATGTGGTTCGACACCGTCGCCCACAACCACATCCCCGCCCTCCACGCCGCCGCCGAAACCCTCGGCGCCGACCACCTCGTCCTCGGCACCGACTTCCCCTACCAATCCGGCGAAGCCTTCCAAGAAGCCGTCACCTACATCGAACGAGCCAACCTCGACGACGCCGACACGACGGCAATTCTCGACACCACAGCAGCCAACCTGCTCGGCGTCACCCCGCCGGCCTGACGGAAACTCAGAAGCCGAGAGGCTGGTCGACGAGGACGATCGTGACACGTTCCGGTAGGGGCTCGGCGTCGTAGATTACGGTCTTGTTGGCGGCACTGCCCGGCGCTCCGGTCGCTTTCATGCGCGCGTCCTCTTCGGGCAGCGCGATGCCGTGAAGCCGGGCCAAGGCAGCGTCGAGGTCTGGGACCACCTCATTGACGCCGACCACCCAGATGCCCCTCGCAGGGCCGAAGAGGTAGAACGCCTGCCGGCTGCCGGAGTAGTCCACGCCCACTACCTGGCCGGACCTGGTGACCGCCTGGACGCTGCCCAGATAGACGTCACTGCCCTGGCCGAATGAGCCGAGACCTGGATTCCCCGCGACTCGGTCTGAGTGTTCAGGCCTACTCGCACAACCAAAGGCGTCGGGGCCGTTCAACAGCGGCGTAGGGGCGCAGTAGACCATCTCAACGATGCCTGGGGCAACGGTCGCGGCGGTTCGTCAGCAAGATTGAGGGCCAGGCCGCAGAAGGCGAGGCCGATCAGGCGTACCGCGGGTCGTTCGGCCCGCGGATCGGCCGTGCCCTTGAGCTGCCCGACCACCGCCAACCAGGCGAAGATCCGCCGACTCCGGTGCAGTGATTCGCGGAGCCCCACTGATTCTCATCCACCCCCGAACACATCTCAGATTGCTGACACAGAATCTGAGATCTAGCGAATCTCGACAGTCGCCGGTCTTGACAGGCGACCGCGGCACGACTTAGTTTCTCACTAAATTTAGTGCCGAACTAAGTGAGGCTGGCGCGTGGTCAATTCCCAAGGTCCGATCCCCCGGGGTGAGCTGGTTCCGTCCGGGATCGTCGGCCTGCTCGGCACCCAGGGCCCGACCTCGCGGACCGACATCGCCCGCGCACTCGGCCTCAGCCCCGCGACCGTCACCCAGGTCACGAAGGACCTGATCACCCGCGGCCTGGTCGAGGAACTCCAGTCCGTCCCCTCCAAAGGCGGCCGCCCCGCCCGCCTGCTGGGCCTCGTCACCGACGCCGGCGTCGCGATGGGCGCCAAGGTCACCGCCGACCACGTCGCGATCGTGACCGTCGAACTCGACGGCACCGTCCGCTCCTCCGCCGCCCACGACTACGACCCCGGCGCCGACGACGCGATCGCCCGCCTCGGCCAGATCCTGGCGAAGGAGGTCGCGGAACTGGACGACCGCCTCCTCGGCGTCGGCGTCGGCGTACCGGGTTCCGTCGACTCGCAGGCCTCGGGCATCGTCGACGCCCCGACCCTGTCCTGGCAGGCGGCCCCCGTCGGCCCTGTACTCCGCGCCGCCATCGGCACCCCGGTGCTCGTCGACAACGACGTGAACACCCTGGCCGCCGCTGAGCGGTTGTACGGGATCGGGCGGGACCACTCGGCCTTCCTGGTCGTCACCATCGGGCGCGGTATCGGCTGCGGGATCGTCGTGGACGGCGGCATCTACCGCGGCGCGAACGGCGGCGCCGGCGAGATCGGCCATATCCCGACCGAACACGACGGACCGGACCAACCGCCCTGCACCTGCGGATCCACCGGCTGCCTCGAGGCGTACATCGGTGCCGCCGGCATCATCCGGACCGCGCGCGCCCGCCAGGTCATCGGTCCCCGCGGCGACCTCGCCACCTTGTTGCGCGCAGCAACGACCGGCGACGCGGCCGCTCGACAGGTCTTCGACCAAGCAGGCGCGATGCTCGGCCGGGCACTGGCCGGCGTGATCCACACGATCGATCCCGAGGTCGTGGTCCTGATGGGTGAAGGGGTGGACGGATGGGAGTTATGGCAGACCGGATTCGAGCCGTCGTTCCGGCGATCGTTGCTCCCGGCCCGCAGGGCCGTGCCCGTGGTGGTCGAGCCGTGGACAGAGGACCAATGGGCCCGCGGCGCCGCCTCTCTCGTACTGGCGTCGCCCTTCGACTCCACAGGCAACGGCGGCGAACAGAGCCGCCTGGTCCGCGCGAGGCTGGGCGCCCAATGAAGCAGGACCGCACCAAGAATCCCACTGCGACCGGCCGGCGCCCGCGGAACTGGAAGAACCTCGGCTGGGTCTTGTTCTTCCTGCTGCCCAGCGCCATCCCGCTGTTCATCTTCACGCTCGTCCCGATGGTCTCGTCCCTCTGGGTGAGCCTGCACAAGTGGAACCTGATCTCCCCGATGGAGTGGGTCGGGCTGAGCAACTACAGCAACCTGCTCAGCGACCCGATGACCCGCCGCGTCTTCCTGCACACGCTGATCTACGTCGCCGGCTACCTCCCCATCGTGTACGCCGGCGGCCTTCTCCTGGCGCTGGCGCTCAACCAGAAACTCAAAGGACGCGCCTTCCTCCGGGCCACCTACTTCCTGCCCGTCGTGACCAGCTGGGTCGTCGTCGCCCTTGTCTGGAAGTGGTTGCTCAATCCAACGAATGGTTTGGTCAACCAGGTCCTCGGTGCCGTCGGCCTCCCGGAACCAGGCTGGTGGACCGACCCGCACTGGGCCTTGCCGGCCGTGATCCTGTCGTCGGCATGGAAGGACCTCGGCTTCGTGATGGTGATCCTGCTGGCCGGACTGCAATCGATCCCGGGCGAGTTCTACGAGGCCGCCAAGGTCGACGGTTCGAACGCCTGGCAACGGTTCTGGCGGATCACCCTTCCGCTGCTGTCCCCGTCGACGTTCTTCGTGGTGGTGATCTCGCTGATCAACGGGTTCCAGGTGTTCGACCAGGTCTACGTGATGACCGCGGGCGGTCCGGCCGGATCGAGCCAGGTGGTGGTCGGGCAGATCTACGACCTCACCTTCCGCTACGGCCGCGCGGGCGAGGCATCCGCCCTGTCGTGGATCCTCTTCGCCCTGATCCTCGTCATCACCGTGGTCCAGATCCGCGGCCAGCGGAAGTGGGTGCACTATGCGTAGCACGCGACGCCGCAGCACGCAGTACGACGGTCCTGAGACCCGCTCGCTCGCTGCCAGGCTTGTTTTGTACGCCGCTGTGCTGGTCGGCGCCGCGATCATGCTCTTCCCGTTCCTGTGGACGGTGATCACCTCGATCACGCCGGAGGGATCGCTGGCCGACGGACCGACGCTGATCGTCGACAACCCGACCCTCGGCGCCTACCAGACCCTGCTCGACGCGTTGCCGATCTGGCGGATCATCCTGAACTCGCTCGGAGTCGCAGTCGCCTCCACCTTGCTCCAACTCGTCACCGGTTCGATGGCGGCGTACGGGTTCGCGCGGCTGAAGTTCCCGCTGAAGAACGTCGTCTTCGGGTTCTACCTGGCCACGCTGATGGTGCCGCTGCAGGTTCTCGTCGTCCCGCTCTTCATCGAGATGAAGACCCTGAACCTGCAGGACACGTACTTCGCGTTGCTGGCGCCTACGATCGCGTCCGCCTTCGGGGTGTTCCTGCTGCGCCAGGCGGTCACCGCGGTACCGATGGAGCTGGACGAGGCCGCCACCATCGACGGCGCCGGGCATCTCCGCATCTTCACCACCATCGTGCTGCCGTTGATCCGCCCCGCGCTCGCGACCGTCGCGGTGTTCGCGTTCATGGGCAGCTGGAACAGCTTCCTCTGGCCGCTCGTCGTGATCCGGTCGCCGGAGTTCATGACGCTCCCGCTGGGCCTGTCCACGTTGCAGGGCCAGTTCACCACCCAGTGGGACGTCGTGATGGCGGGATCCGTCGTCTCGATCGTGCCGATCGCCATCGTCTACCTGCTCGCCCAGCGCCACATCATCGCCGGTGTCGCCCACACAGGCATCAAGTAAGGGAAGGGAACCGCTATGCGCCTCCTGAAGATCGCGGGCATCGGCCTTGCCGCCGCACTCGCGCTGACTGCCTGCGGGCAAGGCTCAGCGACCAAGGAAGTCGCGGCGCCGGACGGCAAGAGCGTCGTGCGCTACATGAACTTCTCCGCCAACGACGGCCACGAGAAGGACCTGGCGGCGATCGTCACCGCCTTCCAGACCGCCAATCCGAACATCACCGTCGAGGTCGAGACGGTGCCCTTCGCGAACTACTTCACGAAGTTGCAGACCGCTGTCGCTGGTGGCACCGCGGCCGACGCCTTCGAGTTGAACTACGAGAACTTCGTCACGTACGCGAAGAACGGCTCCCTCGCGGAACTGCAGAACGTCGACGCCTCGGCGTACAAGAAGTCGCTGTATGACGCGTTCGCCGACAGCGGCAAGCAGTACGGCGTACCGGAGTCGTTCTCCAACGTCGTCCTCTTCTACAACAAGGCGCTGTTCAAGCAGGCCGGGGTGGCCGAGCCGACGGCCGAGTGGACCTGGAAGGACGAGCAGGCCGCGGCGCAGAAGCTGACCAACAAGGGCCAGAAGGTCTGGGGCGACTACCAGCCCGTGTCCTACAACGAGTTCTACAAGGTGCTCGCGCAGAACGGCGGCGAGTTCCTCAACGCGGACCGGACCGCCGCGACCTTCGACTCCCCGCAGGGCGTCGAGGCGGCCAAGTTCCTGATCGACAAGGTCGGCAAGACGATGCCGACCGAGGCCGACGGCGCCGGTACTCCGGACTTCGACTCGAAGCTGTTCAAGTCCGGCAAGCTGGCGATGTGGCACACCGGGATCTGGATGTTCGGTCCGATGGCGGACGCGCCGTTCGACTGGGACGTCGTGGTCGAGCCGGGCAACACCCAGAAGGCGTCCGCGATGTTCGTCAACGGGCTGGTCGTCTCGGCCGCGTCCAAGAACGCCGAGGCCGCGCAGAAGTGGGTCACCTTCCTGGCGTCGTCCGACGACACCACGAAAACCCGGCTCGCGTCCTCCTGGGAGCTCCCGCCGGTCGCTGACGAGGCCAAGCTCGCGCCGTACCTGGACCAGAAGAAGCCGGCCAACCGCAAGGCCGTCTTCAGCGCGCTCGAGCAGACCGTGCTGCCGCCGGTGATCGAGCGCCAGCAGGAGATGCAGGACCTGGTCACCACCGAGCTCACCTCCGCCGCGGCCGGCCGCAAGCCGGTGGAGAAGGCTCTCGCCGATGCCCAGACCAAGGTCAA
>NZ_DASRXP010000049.1:0-2061 GCF_035687465.1 Kribbella sp. | reverse complement strand
GCAGGGGAACCGGAAGGAGCCGTAGCACAATGATTTCAACAGCGTCGCCAAGCTATAGAGAAGTAGTAGACAAGAACGGCAGGGTGTACCGGATCGGTGAGACCGACCGCGACCTCCTGGGACGTTCACGGGCATGGATGGTGTGGTTGCCCTGGATTGCCATGATGGCGATCAGCTCGTCCGAATACGCGTTCACCTCGGCCGAGGACACCCTCGTCGAAGCGCACGGCTGGGGCCACGGACACATCTTCTGGTTGCTCGGCGTATGGGTGTTCTTCCAGGCCGCAGTGGCATTCCCGGCAGGCCGGCTGCGGGAGAGCGGCAAGTTGTCGGCCAAGGCGGCGATGATGCTCGGCGCCGGCGGGGCGTTGCTGGGATACGTGTCTCTGGCGTTCGCTCCGAACGTGTTCTTCGCGTACCTGGGCTTCGGCTTCTTCGGCGGAACCGCTGCCGGTTTCGTCTACGCCACCTGCGTCAACATGGTGGGCAAGTGGTATCCGGAACGGAAGGGCGGCAAGACCGGGTTCGTCAACGGCGGGTTCGCCTACGGTTCGGTGCCCTTCATCTTCCTGTTCACCTCGTACCTATCTGTCAGCAACTACGAGGGAATCCTGTTCGCGGTCGGCGTCTTCCTGGCTGCGTTGGTGGCCATCAGCGGGTTCTTCTTCAAGGACCCGCCGAAGAACTGGTGGCCCGCGCACGTCGATCCTCTGGTGGCCAGTGAAGACCCGCGGATCCGGCGGGCCCTGCTGAAGAATCCGCCCGCGGTGAAGCAGTACACGCCGATGGAGGCCATCAAGACCGGCATCCTTCCGCTGATGTGGTTCGTCCTGCTCTGCACCGCAGGCATCAACATCTTCGGCATCGCGATGCAGGTGCCCTTCGGTAAGGAGATGGGCTTCGCCGGTGGCATCGTGGCGCTGGCGATGAGCCTCAAGGCCATCATCAACGGCACCGGGCGCGGCGTGATCGGCTGGATCTCCGACCTGTACGGGCGGCGGAACACGCTGATCATCGTCTGCGCGGTGCTGGGGCTGTCCCAGTACGCGGTGTACCTGTCCGGCTCCATCGGCAGCATGCCGCTGTTCCTTCTGGCGTCGATGGTCTCGGGCTTCGGTGGCGGCGCGATCTTCCCGCTGTTCGCGGCGATGACCGCCGACTACTTCGGTGAGAACAACAACGCGACCAACTACGGCCTGGTCTACAGCTCGAAGGTGATCTCTGGCCTGGTCGGCGCCGGTATGGGTTCGGTCGTGGTGGACAACTGGGGTTACGGCACGGCGTTCGTGATCGCCGGTACGGTCGGCGTCGTCTGCGCCTTCATCACGATCCTCCTCAAGCAACCCAAGCTGCCCGCCGAGCAGCAGCGGACGCCGCAGAAGGACGAGACGCAGGCCGCGCTGGTGCTCGACTAGCCGTCCGCCTCGCAGTCAGCGCCCCGGGTGTGGGCCACGTCCTGCCAAGGACTTGCCCGCACCTGGGGCGTCCCCAGTTTTGGATGTCGCACGAATGGCAAATCGTGACATGGCAAGACAGTTCATTGCATACGAAAACCTGTACCCTAAGAACCGTCCTCTAGGCGAAGGAGCACGCCATGTCACTTCCCCTCCAGAGCCGGCGCGCGCCTGGCCAGGCGTCGGGTAACGGGCTTTCCGACGCAGCCGCTCGCCGGGTGCAGCGGCCGGCTCCGTTGCGCGAGGCGGTCTACGACGCCATCGTGGAACTGATCGTGAACGAGACCCTCAAGCAGGGTCAGCACCTCGTCGAGAACGAACTGGCCGAGTATCTGGGCGTCAGCCGTCAGCCGGTGCGTGAAGCGTTGCAGCGCTTGCAGACCGACGGTTGGGTGGACCTGCGTCCCGCACAGGGCGCCTTCGTGCACAGCCCCACCGAAGAGGAGGCCGACCAGCTTCTCGGCGTCCGCTCGGTCCTGGAGACCTACTCCGCCCGGCTCGCCGCCACCCACGCCACGCCAGAGGACGTCAACCGGCTGTGGGAGCTGCAGCAGGACGGACTGAACGCGTTGTCGGACAACGACGTCGAGGGTTTGGTGGCGGCCAA
>NZ_DASRXP010000048.1:0-9746 GCF_035687465.1 Kribbella sp. | reverse complement strand
TACACCACCGAGACACCGGTCGAGGTGCTCGGTGCCAAGTACCGCTGGGCCCGCAATGCAGGTCCGCTCGGTTCCTAGTCAGTCAACGTTCCACCCGAGGAAGCCGGTGATGCGATTGGTGAGGGGGGAGTGCACGGGGGAGAGGTAGTTCTCGTCAGCTGGCGTCGATATAAGGAGTCCGCCTTGGACGTCACAAGCAAGACCTCAGAAGTACCCGAAGATCCCGCGGCCACGGCCGCAACCGAGCGGGTCTGGCATGCGGGCAGACTCGAACCGATGCCGATCCGGCCGTTGCCGCCGGCACCGCCGTCCATGCACATCCTCGGTCCGACCGTCTTCCTGGTCGCGCTGGGCGTGGGCATGGGTGAGTCCTACATGTGGCCGCGGCTCGTCCTGGTCTTCGGCCCCGACATCCGCTGGCTGTTCCTGGTCGGTGTGACCCTGCAGGCGTTCGTGCTGCTGGAGATGGCCCGGTACGCGATGGCGACCGGGGAGAGCATCTTCTTCGGCGCCGCCCGCGTCTTCAAACCGATGATGTGGTTCTTCTACGTCGCGGCGATCCTGATCTATATGTGGCCGGGCCATCTATCGGCCGGCGCCTCCGCTTTCGAGGAAGTCAGCGGGATACCTTGGCAGGTGACAGCCTGCGTAGCCCTGGTGTTCGTCGGTATCTTGTTCAGCATGCTCTCGGTGATCTACAACTTCCTGGAGAAGTTGCTCGGTCTGCTGATCGGCGTGCTGGTGGTCGGCACGTCGGTGATCGCCGCGATCGTCGGTAACTGGGACGACCTGGCGAACACCATCACGGGCATGTTCGCCTTCGGGTACTTCCCGGACAAGGCGCTGACGTCGGCCTGGTTCCCGGTCGTGGTCGGCTCGATCGCGTTCGCCGGCCCGTCCGGCATGCAGCAGATGTGGTACACCCTGCAGCTCCGCGACAGCGGCGCCGGTATGGGTGCCCACATCCCGAAGATCCGTGGTCTGCGGTCGTCGGGCGAGGCGGAGGCAATGCCGTCGCGTGGCTACATGTTCGACACCGAGGACCCCGAGGAGATGAAGAAGTGGAAGGGGTGGCGCCGGTGGGTCACCTTCGACGCCCTGCTGCTCTTCTGGGGCATCACCATGCTGGTCACGATCTCCTTCACCGTGCTGGCCCTGTCGGCGGCCCGGGAGAATCCGAACGTGGCCGGGCTGATCGAGGGCGGTGACCGGGATGCAGCACTGCTGGCCATGTCGGACGCGTTCGCGGCGGCCGGCGGTTCCTGGCTGGGCAAGATGTTCTTCGCCTTCATCGCACTGATCGGCCTGAACGCAACTCTCGGTCTGTTCGACTCGTTCAGCCGTGGCCAGGCGGATATGACGTACTACTTCATCCCCGGTGCCAAGCGGTTCTCGATGTCGAAGATCTACGCCGGGTTCCTGTGGGGCGTCATCCTGTTCGGCATCATCATCCTGCTGTTCGGCCCGGCCGACGGTCCGGCGTCGATCCTGGATGTGCTGGCGTTCCTGTCCACCTTCGCAATGGGCGCCTACTGCATAGTGTTGCTCCTGGTGAACAACAAGCTCCTGCCCAAACCGATCCGCCCCGGGCCGCTGCGCAACGCGATCATCGGCTTCGGTGCGGTGTTCTATCTCGGCATGCTGTTCTACAGCCTGATCCGCTTCGGCGTGGTACTGGACTGACATGATCTCGCCAAAGGTTCGGCAACTCGCGGAGTTCGGTCTTCCGGCTTCCGCAGTTGGTGTCGCAGCCGGCCTCATCGCCGGTGGGTTGGGCGCTGCCGCGTCCCAACCCATCGGCTGGGCCATCATCACCGGGCTCGGCCTGGCGGTTCCGCTCGTCGCCTTCGGCGTCGGGTACGCCGTCCTGATCGCGCTCGGCAAAGCTCCGGCCGGGGTCTTCGCACCGGCCGCCGCCTATTGGGCGATCGGGTTCCCGCTCGCTCTCCTGGTTCACGCCATCGCGACCGAGTGGGCAGTCACGGGTACGCCGGGACTACCCCCGGAACCCTTGCAGTTCCTGGCCTTCCGGGCCCTGCTCAGTATGGGATTCGCGATCGGATTCCTCTGGATGCACGAGCAGCTCGGGCGGCTGTGGTGGCCCCGGATCATGGACCACAACAAGTACGCGCACAACACGATCGAGCAGTACGTTCACCTCGCGGAGTCGATGCAAGCCCGCAAGGAGGCCGTAGCCCGGGCCCGTAAGAAGCGGAAGGCCCGAGCCGCCTGATCTCGTAGTACCGCCTAGCCCCCCTTTCGACTAGCACTCTTAGCAAGCCGCCCGCGACTGCATCCGACAGCCGCGGGCGGCTGCGTATCCGGCCTGCCCGGGTACAGACGTCCTGGAGGAGCACATGCACGTATCGATGTCGGCATGGATCATCACCATCGCCGCCCTGCTGGCCCTGCTGGTGCTGGACTTCCTGATCGTGGCCCGGAAGCCGCACGAACCGTCCCTGCGGGAGGCGACCCTGTGGGTGTCCTTCTACGTCGGCATCGCCCTCGTCTTCGGCGTCGGGCTGACGTTCGCGGCCGGCGGCGAGGCCGGTGGGGAGTTCTTCGCCGGCTGGCTGACGGAGTACTCGCTGTCCGTCGACAACCTGTTCGTCTTCATCATCATCATGAGCCGGTTCGCCGTCCCCCGGCAGTACCAGCAGAAGGTGCTGCTGATCGGTGTCGCGCTCGCCCTGGTGATGCGTGGCATCTTCATCGCCATCGGCGCCGAGGCGATCTCACACTTCAACTGGGTCTTCTACATCTTCGGCGCGTTCCTGCTCTTCACGGCCTGGAAGCTGGCCACCTCGAAGGAGGAGGAAGAGTTCAAGGAGAACATCGTCCTGGCCAAGGTGCGCAAGGTGCTGCCGACCACCGAGGGCTACCACGATGCCCGGCTGACCACCCGGATCGACGGCAAGCGGTTCGCCACCCCGATGCTGATCGTGATGATCGCGATCGGTACGACGGACCTGCTGTTCGCGCTGGACTCGATCCCGGCCATCTTCGGGCTGACCCAGCAGTCCTATCTGGTGTTCACCGCGAACGCCTTCGCCCTGATGGGCCTGCGGCAGTTGTTCTTCCTGATCGGCGGGCTGCTGGATCGGCTGGTCTACCTGTCGTACGGGCTTTCCGTCGTCCTGGGCTTCATCGGCGTCAAGCTGATCCTCGAGGCGCTGCACCACTCGGGGGTCTCGTGGGCGCCGGAGATCCCGATCCTGGTCTCGCTGGGGATCATCCTCGGCACGCTCACGCTCACGGCCGTGCTCAGCCTGGTGAAGTCACACCGCGACAGCCGGTCGGAGCCGACGGAAACCAAAGAGCCGGCCGCCGCTGAATGACCGCCTACCAATCAGTCAGCCGTACGTCGCCGCCGGGCGGAGGTCTTCTTCTCGGCGGCGACGGGCTCGGTGGGCGCCGTGCCCGCCTGCAGCTCGTGGTACGCCTTCCGGGTGTGCTCCGTGTGCTCCCGCATGATCTGCGCGGCCTTGTCCTCGTCGCCGTCGCTGATCGCCTTCACCAGGCGGGTGTGCTCGCGCCAGGAGGCCGCGCCGCGGACGGGCGCCACCGGCGTGTAGTACCAGCGGACCCGGCGGTCCACCTGGCCGGCGAAGTCGACCAGGAACCGGTTGCCGGACATCTGGGTGATCATCGCGTGCAGCTCGCCGTTGGTGCGGACCGTGCCGTCGATGTCACCGACCTCCTGGAACGCGGTGCCGACCTTGCAGAGCTCCCTGAGCGTGGCCACGTCGTCCTTGGAGGCGTGCCGCGCGGCCAGCCGGGCAGACTCGGACTCCAGCGCCGCGCGGGCCGCCAGCAGTTGGTCCACCTCGTCCTCGGCGGGCACGTGCACCATCGCGCCGAATCCCGGCCGCAGGTCTACCCAGCCCTCGTTGTTCAGCCGCTGCAGGGCCTCGCGGACCGGTTGGCGGGAAACCCCGAGCATGCCGGCCAGTTCCACCTCGACGAGGTGCCGGCCGCGCTCCAGGGTGCCGTCGATGATCATCTCGGTGAGGGCCTCGTAGACCGACTCACGCAACGGCGTCGGCCGCTTCACGTGCCGGACGCCGGGGGTGTCGGAGGTGGAGTCCGGGCCCGCGCTGATGGTGGTCATGAGGTCCTTCCCGCGAAACGTAAAATGGCACTTGGTAGACAGTCTACCAAGTGCCAGGTCTGTTGCCGAGACTCTGCGCTGAGCCGGCCTTGCTTCCTGCTCTGTTCGTCTTGCTCCCGGTGCTCCGGATCCATGGATCGTGGTCCGCGGGGAGTCCGCCGCCGCGGTCCGGATCCCTTGTCCGGAGCACCGATCGGGTGCGAGGTCAGGCAGCCGACGTCTCGCGAACGTCGCGCCGGTCCCCGTCGTCATGCCGGTTCTCGTCGAACTTGCTCAGCTCGACATCGAGGGCCAGCTCCTGCTGCAGCTCCGGCGAATCCGGGAACTGCGGGCGAGCCGCCAGAGCGCCGAACCTACGGGTGAAAATCATCGCTACCTCTCCGCTCCGGGAAGCTCCCGGAGACTCCTTGGATGGCCAACATTGGCTACTGCATACATTCAACCAGCCTGGTTGACCGGTTATGCCCTCATCTCACGTGATCCCCGTTACAAGGCTGCTTCCCAGCCATTACATACAGGATCCAGTCACGTGAGGTCCGTCACGATCCCTCAGGACTTGGTGGAATACGAGTGCGCACCGGCGCCGGCCAGGCGGCCGCCGTCGACGATCAGGTACTCGTCGCGGATCGGGGTGCCGTCCAACCAGGACTCCAGGATCTCGCGGGTACCGGCGGCGTACCGGGCCTGGGCCGAGAGGGAGGAGCCCGAGATGTGCGGGGTCATGCCGTGGTGCGGCATGGTCCGCCACGGGTGGTCCGCCGGCGCCGGCTGCGGGAACCAGACGTCGCCCGCGTACCCGGCCAGTTGGCCACTGCGCAGGGCGCGGTCGACGGCGTCCCGGTCGGCGATCTTGGCCCGCGCGGTGTTGATCAGGTAGGCGCCGCGTTTCATCGTTCCGATCAGCTTGTCGCCGAACAGTCCTTCGGTCTCCGGGTGCAGCGGCGCGTTGATGGTGACCACGTCGCACACCGGCACCATGCTCGCGGCATCCGGGTGGAAAGTCAGGTTCAGCTCGCGCTCGACCGACTCGGGCAGGCGGTGCCGGTCGGTGTAGTGCAGTTTCACATCGAACGGAGCCAGGCGCCGGAGTACGGCGAGACCGATCCGCCCGGCGGCCACCGTGCCGACGTGCATGCCTTCGAGGTCGTACGAACGCTCCACGCAGTCGGCAATGTTCCAGCCGCCGTCCAGCACGACCTGGTACGACGGGAGGTAGTTCCGGACCAGGCCCAGCGTCATCATCACCACGTGCTCGGCGACGCTGATGCTGTTGCAATAGGTGACCTCGGCAACGGTGATCTTGTTCGCGATCGCGGCATCCAGGTCGACGTGGTCCGAACCGATGCCGGCGGTGATCGCGAGCTTGAGGTTCGGCGCCTTCGCGATCCGCTCGGCGGTCAGGTAGGCCGGCCAGAACGGCTGCGAGATGACGACGTCGGTGTCAGGGAGTTCCCGGTCGAGGACCGAGTCGGCGCCTTCCTTGTCCGAGGTGACGACGAGCGTGTGGCCCTGGCTCTCGAGGAAGTTCCGCAGTCCGAGCTCCCCGGAGACGCTGCCCAGGAGTTCGCCGGGGGTGAAGTCGATGGCCTTCGGGGTGGGGGTGGTCTGACCGCCCGGGTAGTGATCGATCTTCGGCAGATCGTCGCGGGCGTACGAGGTCGGGTAGCCGTCCTTCGGGTCGTCGTACAGCACACACAGCACCTTTGCCATGATGGGCAACTCCTCAACGCTTGAAGGGGGTTCGGTCCCCTCAACCGTTGCGTGGTGGCTGTCGTGGGTCAAAGACTTGCTCGCTATCGCGGCATAGGTCCCGGCTATCAGCCGATCTGCCCGGAATAGCCCGAACCCATCAGGTGCACGTCCAGCAGTTCATCCAGCGCGTTGTGTACGCCGGCCTGCCGGGCGACGTCGAGCAGGGCCCTGGCGAGCACGGGCTCAGGACTCCTCGCGGCGATCACCAGGCCCACCCGTGGACCGTGAGCCGGGCTCTTCAGCGGGAGCACGCGCATCCCGGCCGGTACGCCGAACATGAGCAACCACGCGTGTGAGATCACCGTCGACCAGTGATTGGTCCGGAGGTGGGTGTACAGCCCACTGACGGTGTCGGTCTCGATCGACGGGTTGGCGGTCACGCCGTCATCGGTGAAGTAGCCGTTCATGATCCGCCTGTTCCGCATCTCCGGGGACAGCAGGCAGAGCGGCAGCGTGGCGACCTGGGCCCAGGTCGCCACCGGCAGCTCCGCCAGCGGGCCGTCCTGCGGAGTCAGGAGCAGGTAGCGCTCCTCGTACAGGGGTGTCTTGCGGACCTGGCCGAGTGTGTCGTCGTCGAGATACGTCATCGCCACGTCGAGCTCGTAGTCGGCGAGTTTGTGGGTGATGTCGCGGGACGAGAGCGATTCGAGTGTCACCTTGGCCAGCGTGTGCCGCTCGCAGAAGGGAGTGGTCAGCAACGAGACCACCGGCATCGCGGTCGGGATCGCCCCGAGCCGCAGGGTGCCGGTGAGGCCGCCCCGCATCACGGACAACTCGTGGCGCAGGGCGTCGCGCTCGGCCAGGATCCGCTGGGCCCAGAGCAGTACCCGTTCACCCTCCGGAGTCAGCCCCTCGAACCGCCGGCCGCGCCGGACGATCGGCACGTCCAGCTCCTGCTCGAGCTTCCGGATCGCGGCGGACAGCGAAGGCTGGGAGACGTAACAGGCGTCCGCGGCCCGGGCGAAGTGCCTCTCTCTGGCGAGGGCCACGAGATACTCGAGCTGGCGGAGCAACATTTAGCCTCGTCCCCGCGGACGGCTGCCGGCTGCGGAGAAGGCGGCATACCGTTCGCATGTATACATAATCCAATGCTACGGCCTGCCTCGCGAGTGCGATAGAGCTCAACTGTGACCCAGGTCACAACGAACGCGGGTCGATGCGGAGGGTTCTTGCTCGACGCGTCGGTAAGAGCTCGCAACTTCGAAAGGTACCTCCTGATGGAAAAGGTCAGCTCCACCGACGGCACCGCGATCGCCTACGACACTTTCGGCAACGGACCAGGTCTGATCCTGGTCGCGGGCGCGTTCACCGACCGCTCGTACTACGTTCCGCTCGCCACAGCGTTGTCCTCCGCGTTCACGGTGATCACCTATGACCGGCGGGGCCGCGGTGACAGCGGCGACAGTTCGCAGTACGCGATCGAGCGTGAGATCGAAGACCTGTCCTCGTTGCGGGAAGCGACCGGCGCGGTCTTCGGGTACGCCGACTCGTCGGGCGTGATGTTGCTTCTCCGGGCGGTGGCGGCGGGCGTGCCGTTCGAGAAGCTCGCGATCATGGAACCGCCCTTCCGGGGCGAGGGCGCTCCGCCGGTACCGGACCGCTACGTGGAACGTCTGCAGGAGTTCATCAGGGCTGGCAACCCAGGCGGCGCGGCCGAACTGTTCATCATCGAGGCAGTCGGCCAGCCGGCATCCGCGGTCGAGGAGATCAAGCCCACCCCGATGTGGCCGGCCCTGGAGGCAATGGCCCACACCCTCCTCTACGACGCCGCCCTGATGGGTGACTCCAGCGTCCCCGTGGACCTCTTGGCGGGTGTTCGTACGCCGACCCTCGCCATCCACAGCACCTCTAGCCCCGCTTGGCTGCAAAACGCCACCAAGGCCGCCGCCGACGCCCTCCCAAACTCCCAAGTCGAGGCCCTCCCCGGCCAGTTCCACCAAGTCCCCCCAGAAACCCTTGCCCCGGCACTGACCGCCTTCTACCTCTAGGGCATCCATCTGGCGCCTCGGGATTGACGCGTCGGCTGGTCTGTGAGGGCTCGGTGCTTTGGAGGGGCTGGGGTGAGGAGGCGTTTTAGGCTGGGGGCCAGGGGCTTGTCGATTAGGTGGTGGAGGGTTGCGGCGGCGGCTGCCATCAGGAGCATGGTGGCGGTGACTAGGAGGACTGCGTTCAGGCGGGGGCCCAGGCGGCCGAAGATGATGAAGCCGATGTGGGCGTGGAGGAGGTAGAGGGGGTAGGTGAGGGCGCCTAGTACTGCGAACCATGGGCGGCGAGGCGTTCGGTGAAGCGGAGGGCGCTCAGGAGCATGATGGTGAAGATCGCGATGATGATGGCGATGACTGCCTCGCGGTGGATTTCTGTGCCGTAGCGGATGCCGACGCGGTCCGCGAATCCGAGGGCGCGGGGGATTCGTTGCCTAGGGCAATCAAGAGGATCAGGATGCTTTGTGGGCCGGGGCCGGGGCCGAAGCGGTAGATCAGGCAGAGCGCCATGCCGGCGATGAAGTAGTGCGAGAACTGGGTGTTGAGGAGCAGGTCGGTTGCGTCCGGCAATAGTCCTGCTTCGAAGACGAACGTTGCCGCCAGCCAGGTCCAGAGGAAGACGATGACGCGGCGGCGGGTGATGCCGATCAGGGTGAGGACGAAGATCATCGCGTAGAAGCGCAGCTCGGCCCACAGGGTCCAGTAGACGACGTCGACGTTCTCGATGTTCGGCAGCGAGTTGAGCATGGTGAGGTTGGCGAGATACTGCCCGGCCGATACGGGAAACCTGCCCTGACTGAACCCGATCGAGACCAGCGTGGTCACCGTCACCGCGACCAGTACGCCGGGTATAGCCGCACCACTCTAGAGACCACGAACGACCGGGGTGGGCTGTTCCAGGCACTCAGGAGCACCACGAACCCGCTGATCGTGAAGAACAGGTCGACGCCGAGATACCCGTACCGCGCGATCACGTCGGCGTGCGGGAATTCCATGCCACCCAGCTCACCGGCGTACGCGGAGAACAGGTAGTGGTAGGTCATCACCGCGATGGCGGCGAGGATCCGCAGCAGGTCGATCTCGTGCAACCGTCCAGTGGCCGGACGTCGTGTTCGTGTAGGTGGTATCTGTGGTTCCACCGCTTGGCCCTCCCCCCGATAGTTGCCCGCAACAAGCGTGCGGGCGACCTGAGCAGGACGGGGCGGAAGCTGCCCGGATCGTCGGAATCCTTGCCCCGGTTGCCTGTTCTAGCCGGCGTGATCGTGTAGCGGTCGCCGGAATCCGTACGACGTGGCGGTGGGGCGGTCGGAGTACCGGTCACGCGGTCGCACACGTTGGTGGAGACGTCGGCGAGGTTCGGGGACCCACCCCTGTCGGCGGGCGGGAGGCGCATCTCACGCCGTCGCCGGCGCATGGAGCTCGGGTTCGGGCTCGGGCTGGCCTGGGTTGGGATCTGGGTGCCAGCGCTCGGGCTGGGCCTAGGTCGGGATCTGGCCGCCGGTGCTCGTGCCAGGCCTTGGTCGGGCTTGGGGCTGGAACTGGGCTGGGGGCGGATGGGGGCCGGGGGTCGGCCAGGCTGGTTGCGTTGGGGTGAGGCCTGGGTGGGGGTCGGGAGTTGCTTGGGGTCGTGCCGGTAGCCCGCAGGTGGGGTGTCTGCGGGCTGGTGGCGGTTTGTGGTGCTGGTTGTTAGAAGGGTGGTGGGTCGTCGTCCGGCGGTGGGTCTGGTTTGGCGATGGGGCCGGGGGCTGGGGGGACGGTGGTGTAGCGGTGGCCGGTTGGGGTGGTGAGGGTGGTGGATCCGTCGGGGTTGTTGGTGGCTTTCCAGCCCCAAGCCGGGGTGTCCTTGATGATGTGGTGCAACTCGCAGTAGATGCGTAGATCGGCGAGGTTGGTGGTGCCGG
>NZ_DASRXP010000047.1:0-2892 GCF_035687465.1 Kribbella sp. | reverse complement strand
CCAAGGCGGAGGGGTGAGGTGAGTGTCTTCGACCTGAGCAGGCGTGGAACAAGCAGCACGGACACGGCCGCCAGGATCAGCCCGGCAGCAAAGAGAGTCCCACGGAGACCAACGAGATGGGCCAAGATCCCGCCGAGCAAGGCGCCGATAGGCGCTGAGCCATTGCCTATGGTCCGGAACGCTGTCACCACCCGGCCAAGCATCGGCCGCGGGCTCAGGTTCTGTCGGGCTGAGGTGACGGTGACAGTTACGAACGTTGATGCGAGACCGGCAGCCACGAGGGCGAATCCTGCAAGGAAGGGCTCGTGGGTAAGTGCGATGGCCGGCCAGACCATCATCCGGACGACTAGCGTTGCCCCAACGAGCTTGCTGGCTCCCCACCGCGCGAGCACTCGCGGCGCAAGCGGACCACCAACGACTCCCCCTATCGCGAGTGCGGTGATCAGAAGGCCGTATCGGGCTGGCTCCATACTCAAGCCATCGGGATCACTGGCGTAGAGAACAAGAACGACAAGCGCACAGTTGGTCGTAAGGTTGGCGGCCCCGGTGAGGAGCGCCAAGGTCCTAAGTTCGCGGTGTCGTAGGAGGAATGTGACTCCCGATCTAATGGCTCGCTGAACCGACTCGCGCGGGGTGGCGTTGAACTGCTTCGGCTCGGTTCGTAGAACCAATAGGCAGGCCGAGGAGAACGCGAAGGACAGAGCATCCGCGAGGAACGGCAGCCAGGCGAAAGCAGCGAAGGCGGCAGAGCCTAGGGGAGGGCCGACCAGCGAGGCACCACCAACATCCAGCGTCGACATCCTGCCATTCGCGGTATCGCGGATGGCGTCGGAGCTTTCAGTGAGATCAGCTACCAGCGATTGCTGAGCGGCACCGTGAAAGATGGAGCCTGTGACCACGACGAATGCAGCTGCTGCGAGGAGAGGAACTGAGACCGAATCCGCGACGAACGCCAGCACCAAAGCCCCCACGACTAAGGCCCGGCCGAGATCACTGACGACCATGACGCGACGTGTGGGCCATCGATCCACAAACGCTCCTGCTACCGGTGCAACGACGAGCCACGGGAGCAAGGCAGCCGATGAGACCGCCGCGACCGATGAGGCTGATCGGTCGATTGCGGCAGCAGCGAGCGGAACGGAGCCTGTCCACATCCCGTCGCCGAGGGACGAGACGCCGGCCGCAGAGAGTAGGAGCCTAAGACTCCTCCCTCCGTGGAGGCGGCCTGGCTGGCGTCTCGCACCCTCGACGCTCGGCATTACATCTCAGAAGGTGCGAGGGACCCGTTCTTGATCCCGCGCACCATGTGCTCCCAGGACTTACGAGGGATCCTTACGACAGCGCCCGACGGGTCGTCGCTGTCTCGGAGTGCAACCCAGCCGTTCGGCCCGTCAGCGATGAACACGCAGGCGCCGTCGTCACTGGTACTGCTCTTCCGCCAGTTCGAGAACTCGTCAACGGCCGGGACGGGCGTAGTTCCTTCAATCATTGACTTTCTCCTTCGGTCCGAATTAGTTGCTTCAGCAGCGTAATCGATTCGCTGGGATCTAGCGCGGCGTCGGCCATTCGGGACCAGACCAACTCGAATGCCGCTATCTGGTCGGCGCCCGAGAACGCCATGTGCGCGGCGGGTGTCTCCATCCGCACGACCGGCGGTTCAGCTGGATCGATCAACGTAACCATCACGAACCCGATCATCGGGGCAACCACCAACTCAGCATCCAGGGGAATGAGCCGAAGGGTGATGTGCTTGGCAGTGCTGTACTCAATGAGCTTCTGCCATTGCAGCGAGCGCGTGGCCGGCGGACAGCCTTTCGGCCGCCACCGTATGCCGGCCTCCATCAGAATCGCGTCGTAGCGCGGGCTGCTGCTCGCGAGGATCCTTCGCCCTCGTTCCATCCTGTCCAAGACTGCCTGCTCGACATCGATTGCCTCAGTGAGGTTTCCACCGGTGATCGCCGCCCGTGCATAGTCAGCTGTCTGGAACGGTCCTGGGACAAGGTAGGGCTGGAAATGGCGGATCTCACGTGCGACCTTGTCAGTGGCCATCAACTCTCGTTGACGTCCTGCGAGCGAGCCCTTCAAGACAGCCTGCCACTCAGAAACTTCTGTCAGCGCTTCCTCTGCCAGCCGGAGAAGAGCGTCGCGCTCGTCGCCGGCGAGCGACGCAACATCCGCCCACGCCTGCACGTCAGCGATCTTCGGCTTGACGACGGCGTTCTCGATCCGACTGACTCGCGTCTGAGTGGTGCCGATCAGTTTCGCCAGCTCGGGTCCGGTGAGGCCAGCTCGCTGGCGCAGTATCTTCAGCTCGCGACCGAGCTTCCGCCGCTTGTCTAAAGGAGCGTCGTCCGCCATCTAACCATCCCGTCGCTGATCGGTATGCGATTCTATGCGATTTCGGACGGCTCGCGCTAACTTGGTGTGATGACGATGAGTGCCGCTGAGTTGCGAGAGGTACAGATCCAGGGGAGCAATCTTGCCGCGTACGAGTTCGGCCGCGGCTCGGTGCCAGTGATCTTCGTCAGCGGACTCGGCGACGGCGCCGAGTCTTGGCAGGAACTGTCCGCCGGGCTCACAGAGAGACTGACCCTCGTCTCCTACGACCGCGCAGGCATCGGAAACAGCGGGCAACTGAACTCGGCTCTACGAGCGCCTCGGCCCGCGAGCTGGGCGGCCTCACAACTGCGCGAGATGCTCGCTGAGCTTGGCGTCAAACCTCCATTCGTCCTTGTCGGGCACTCGCTCGGCGGCCAGATCGCAGACGCCTTCGCGATCCGTTGGCCAACGCTGGTCGCAGGTTTGGTCCTGGTCGACGCCGTCGATCCGACCCTTAACCTCCAGGTCATGCCACCGCGACAGTTCCTCGATGACGCCATCAGCACCCGAGCT
>NZ_DASRXP010000046.1:0-7058 GCF_035687465.1 Kribbella sp. | reverse complement strand
TTCGGGCTCGGACTGCTGGGCATGGTGGCCCATCGGATCGGCGTCTCGCCGGTTCCGCTCTACCTGCTCGCGGGCCTGGCCTTCGGCGAGCACGGACCGCTCCCGCTCTCGGCCGGCGAGACGTTCATCGACGTCGGCGCGGAGGTCGGCGCTGTCCTGCTGTTGCTGAGCCTCGGACTCGAGTACTCCGCGACAGAGCTGGTGGCTGGGCTCCGTACCCAGTTCCGCGCCGGGCTGATCGATCTGTGGCTCAACGCCACCCCAGGGGCCGCTCTCGCCCTGCTGCTCGGCTGGGGCCCGCGCGCCGCAGTAGCCCTGGCCGGGGTGACCTATGTGTCGTCCTCGGGCATCGTCGCCAAGTTGGTGGCGGACCTCGGCCACCTCGGGAACCGGGAGACCCCCGTCCTGCTGAGCATGCTGGTGATCGAGGACCTGAGCATGGCTGTCTACCTGCCCATCCTGACCGCACTGCTGCTCGGTCTCGGCCTGCTGGCCGCCGGTGTGAGCCTCTTCCTGGCATTGACGGCGGTCGCCGTGGCCTTCTTCATCGCGCTGCTCGCTCCGCAGGCGCTCGCCCGGTTGATGTTCTCACCGAACGATGAGGTGATGCTGCTCCGCATCCTGGGGTTGACCCTGCTGGCTGCCGGGGCGGCCCAGCAGCTGAACGTCTCTGCCACCGTCGCCGCGTTCCTGGTCGGGCTGAGCCTGTCCGGCGAGGTCGCCGAAGGGGCCTACGCACTGCTCAGGCCACTGCGTGACATGTTCGCGGCCGTGTTCTTCCTGTTCTTCGGACTCCAGATCGACCCGACCAGGATTCCCGGGGTCGCCGGTCTCGCCGGGCTGCTGGCTCTGGTCACGGCGGTCACGAAGATCGCGGCAGGATGGCTGGGAACCGGGCGGGCCGGGCTGAGCCGTCGTGGCCGACTGCGGGTCGGCTTCGCGCTGATCCCTCGCGGTGAGTTCTCGATCGTCATCGCGGGCCTGGCCGCGGCAGGTGGGCTGGATCCCCGGTTCGGACCGCTGGCCGCGACCTATGTCCTCATCCTGGCCGTCGGTGGACCGCTCGTCGTACGGATCGCCGAACTGCGGTTCACCTCGCACCGTCGGCTGCGGGCCAGATCGCCGCGCGCCGAGTAGCCCGCAGAGCTAGACGGTCGCGTGGGTGGCACAGTCGCCAGGGCCGAGCACCATGCCCCTGGTCAGGGAAGTCGTACCACGATCTGGTTGTCGACCGAGGCGACACCTGGTGCTGACCAGGCTGCGCGTTCCGCCTCCTTCTTCTCGGCCCAGGAACGCACGGCCCCCTTCAACGTCACCTGGCCGCCGTCGACCTCGACGGTGATCCGTTCGGCATCCGTCTCGGCACTTCGCACCAGCGCGTCCTCGATCTTGCGCTTCAGCACACCCGGTGCCGGCTTGATCCGCGGCTTGACCTTGATCAGGTTGCTGACCCCGCGGACTCCGGCCAGCCGGCGAACCACCCGCTCGGCATCGCCCTTCTGAAACTGCCACTCGAGCTCTCCGCTCAGCGTGACCCATCCCTTCGAGACGGTCACCTCGAGCTTCTCCACCGGTACCATCGCGTCCCACTCCAGCGCATGCAGAGCCGCGGCGGCGATGTCGGCGTCCGTCCGTTCGTCCGAGGTCGGCAGCCGGATCTCGATGTCGTTCGCCACCGCGACCACCCCGCGCACCCGGTGGGCGGCCTGCTCGGCGGCCCACTGCTTGATGAAGGTGTCCACCCAGCCCGTCAGCGTCACGATGCCGTTCTGCACTGTGACGCCGATCTCGTTGGGCTGCACCCGGGCGTCCCACTTCAGTTCGGCGAGGACCTCCTGCTGGATCTCGTCGTCGAGTCGTGTCGTCGTGACCGTTGCCATCGGTGATCCCTCCACAGTGCTTCGTCCGAATGATTCAAAGTCCAACCGGCCTCGTCCGCGTCGGGCCATCCGTCACGGTTGCCTCCAGGTGGTTTCCTCGGCATCCCCCGTCCGCGTAGTCTCCGAGATCCCTTGCTGACCAGGGGTCCGGCTACATACTCGCGGGATGCCGGCTGTCCACGCTCGGCTACTTCACCTCGACGCGGCGGCGTTTGGCACTGGTGCTCTTGGGCACCCGGATGGTCAGGACCCCGTCGTCGAGGGTGGCTTCCAGGTGTTCCTCGTCCACTGACTCCGGCAGCGTGACCTCGTAGCGGAACAGCCCCCACGAACGGTCCTGGCGGCGCAACCACCCGGTCCGCTTGCGTTCCTGCCGCTCGCCGGTGATCGCCAGCCGTCCCTCGTCGAACTCGATGGTGATGTCCTTCTTCTTCACACCGGGGAGCTCGACCTCCAGCACGTAGGCGTCCTCATCCTCTTCCAGGTCGGCCAGCGGGGTGAAACCGTCCGCGCCGGTGGCGGACGGCACACCTGCCCAGCGCTGATCGAACAGCCGTGCCAGCTGCTGGGTGATCCGGTCGAACTCGTTCGCCGGGTCCCAGCGGGAGGCATCGTTTCGGGTACGTCGTACCGGCAGTGCCATCCTCTGATCCCTTCCTCGTGCGGGCCTGGCAGATTTGCCAGGCCCGCTGATCCAAGGCTTCAGCGACCGGCAGCCGGGCACATCCCCGGTCTGCGCAGTTCTCGCAACCCAGCGAGCTCAGACCCTCAGTGCTGTGCTGTCCCGAGGCACGCCGGTACTGCGCTCTGGCTTAGGCCGGGTGGCCGACAGGGTGCTCCTGCTTGATGTGCCGGGCAACGGTGCCGAGCAGCCAGCCGAGGGCGCCGAGCGCCAAGGCCGCTACGCCCCACTCGACTCCGGACAGGTTCCAGCCGATCATGTGGTCAAGGCTGTACCGGCCCGCGCCGGTGAAGGCGAGCGAGACGGCGGAAGCGATCAGGGCGAGCGGGTACTCGTACCCGCCGGCGGCGTTCCATAGCCCGTTCCGACGGTGTACAACCCAGGCCGCGTTGGCCAGAACCGCGATGATCGCCGCGGCGGCCAGCGGGGTGGCGAAACCGACCGCGAGCGCCAGGCCGCCGAGCAGTTCCGCCGCGCCGAGCAGCAAGGCGAAGGCCCGGGCGGGACGCCAGCCGAGCTTCTCGACGAACCCCGTGGTGGCCTGGACACCTTGTCCACCGAACCGGGCAAAGAGCTTCTGGGCGCCGTGGCCAGCCATGATCAGGCCAATGGCACCGTGGAGCATCAACAGTCCGACATCCATTGTCTTGACCTCCCTTGAGCGTGGTTACCGAGGGCTGTGTTCGGCCTGGAACATCCAGGACTGCTTCTCGAGCTCGGCCGTGATCTGGATCAGTAGGTCCTGGGTGATCGGGTCGACCCGGCCGGAGCGATCGACGCGGTCGCGCATCCGGTCGATCAGTTTGGCGTAGGCGTCGATGAAATGGGACACGACGGTGTCGTCTGTCAGCCAGCCCGCGGGAAGCTGGGGAATCCCCGACTGGGCGGAAACCGTTGCGGCACGAGCATCTGGCGCGACGCCGAGTGCCGACGCTCGCTCTGCCACCGCATCGGCATTCTGGCGGATCGCATCCACGATCTCGTCGAGCTGCAGGTGCAGGGTGCGGAACCGGGGACCGACGACGGTCCAGTGCGCTTGTTTGCCGAGGATGGACAGGTCAACGAGGTCGACCAAGGTCTCCTGCAGCAGCTCACCGGTTTCCGTACGGGCTGACTCCTCGAGTGAGGAGTGGATCTGACTCATCATCAACTCTCCCTCACTGGACAACGAACGCTTTGCCCGGACCCGCGGGAGACCGCCCCAGCAGCGGCCGAGATGGGCACCGCGCAGACCGGGTTGTTAGCACTCTCGCTCTGAGAGTGCCAGATCCTGATATAGCACAGCCCGCCGCGACCGAGCAACCATGGCCAGCTCGCGACTGCCAACCGGCACCAGTGTGAAAAATGTCATCGGACCGTTGACATCTGGGAATGTCCGCGGACCATTGATCGTCGAAAGCGGTAGAAGCAAAAGGCCGAGCGGCCCGGCATCACAGTCGGCGACGGCCAGGAGCAGATCTCCGAGCGGCCGCACGGGACCTCTCCCGGCAGGTCTTCCTCGGCTGTCGCTGAATCGCGGGAACCTGTGTTCGCCCTGAACTTGTGTGAGGAGGTTGAACCCATGGCGGACGTCACTCAGACAGTGACCGAACCGATGATCACCCTCGTCGAGGGCACCTCTTTCGCCATCTCGACGACAGCGGGCGAGATGGTCGGCGGTGGTGTGCACGGCCTGTATCACCAGGACAGCCGGGTCGTTTCCGGCTGGCAGATCCTGCTGGACGGGCGGCCGCCCGAACCGCTGTCGGCCCACCTGGACACGCCGTACGAGGCGACCTTCCTCGGTCGGCGTCGTACGGACGGTGCCCGGTTGTTGATTGAACGTCGGCGGCTGATCGGCGACGGCATGCGTGAGGACGTCGTACTGCGGAACCTGGGGAACGAGGACACGGCGTGCCGGTTGACCGTCGAACTGGCCAGCGATTTCGCCGACATGTTCTCCGTCAAGGCGGGACAGCCGGAGGCGATCGGGGAGGTGCAATGGAGAACCGCGGGCCAGGACCTGCTCGCGGAGGTCCGCAGCCCTGACCGCCAGCGGGGCATCCGGGTCCGCCTGGACGGCGCGACCACGGTCAGTCCGGGGATGCTCGCCGTGGACGTCGTCGTACCGGCGCACGATTGCTGGCGCGGCACGGTGCAGATCTTCCCGATCGTCGACGATGTCGAGTCGGCGCCGGCCTATCCGCGCGACGAACCGGTGCAGGACACCCAGCCCGCCGTCAGGTTGCGGGACTGGCGGCAAGCCAGCCCGGTCGTCGACCTGCCGGACGAGAACTTCAGTGCCGTCCTCGACCGGAGCATCGCCGACCTCGGCGCGCTACGGATCCGGACCACGGATGCCGACGGTTCGGAGCTCGAGGTGGTGGCGGCCGGGGCGCCCTGGTACATGACGCTGTTCGGCCGAGACTCGCTGCTGACCGCCTGGATGGCGTTGCCCATCGACCATGAGCTGGCGCTGTCCACCCTTCATGCGCTGGCCAGCCTGCAGGGGCGCCGGGTCAACCCGCTCAACGAGGAAGAACCTGGCCGGATCCTGCACGAGGTCAGGCACGGGTCCTCGTTCCCGCTGAGCCCCGGCAATGCTGTGTACTACGGCACCGCCGACGCCACCCCGCTGTTCTGCATGCTGGTCGGCGAGCTCCACCGGTGGGGCGTGCCGAAGGAGCGGCTTGCCCCGCTGATGCCGCACGTCGACCGCGCGCTCGCTTGGATCCTCGAGTACGGCGACCGCGACGGCGACGGCTTCGTCGAGTACAAGCGCGCGACTGACAGAGGCCTGCTGAACCAGGGCTGGAAGGACTCGTACGACTCGATCGTCTTCGCCGATGGCACCCTCGCGGATGCGCCGATCGCGCTCGCGGAGGTTCAGGCTTACGTGTACGGCGCGTTCGTAGCCCGCAGCGAGCTGGCCGCCACCTTCGACGGCCCCGAGGTCGCGCGGGAGTGGGCCGAGCGGGCGGCCAAGCTGAAGACCCGGTTCCACCAGGCGTTCTGGCTGCCGGACCGCGGCTACTTCGCGCTGGCGCTCGACGCCGGCAAACGGCCGGTGGACGCGCTGGCCTCGAACATGGGGCACTGCCTGTGGACAGGTTTGGTCGACGAAAGCGTCGTCGACCAGGTGGCGAAGCACCTGCTGTCGCCGGAGATGTTCTCCGGGTGGGGCATCCGGACTCTGGCCACGTCGACGGCGAGCTACGACCCGGTGAGCTACCACAACGGGTCGATCTGGCCGCATGACAGCGCGTTGTGCGCCGCCGGACTCGCACGGTACGGCTTCACCGAGGAGGCCAACCGGGTCGCTCGCGGCATCTTCGACGCAGCGGTGGCGTTCGGCGGGCGGCTGCCGGAGCTCTTCTGCGGATTCGACCGCGGCGAGTATCCGTACCCGGTCGCGTACCCGACGTCATGCTCACCCCAGGCGTGGGCAGCGGCGGCGCCGTTCCTGTTGCTGCGGGCTGTCCTCGGCTTCGATCCTGACCTGCCCGACGCAAAGGTGTACCTCGAACCAGGCAAGCTGCCGGAGGAGTTCGGCGATGTCGAGGTCCGCAACCTGCCGCTCGCGGGCCGCCGGGTGGCGGTCAGCGGGGCCGCCGCTGGCGAAGTCCGTGACCTCCCGGGCATCGAGGTCGTGCGACGCCGAAGGAATCCATTGACCGACAACCAACGCTAAAGGAAGGGAACGACATGCCACTTCAGCAACAGTCCGGACTACGCGTCGCTCTCGTCGCGCCGCCATGGTTCGAGGTGCCACCCGCGTCCTACGGCGGGATCGAGGCCGTCGTCGCCGATCTGGCCGACCGGCTGGTCAAACACGGCAATGACGTCCTGCTCATCGGTTCGGGTCGTGATCAGACCAAGGCCCGCTTCGCGCAGACATACGCCGTACCGCCCTCCGAGCAGCTCGGCCAGCCTGTGCCCGAGGTCGTGCAGGCTGCCGCGGCCGCCAGGATCCTCGAAGCGGAGAGCCGCGCGGGCCGTCCGGTGGACATCGTCCATGACCATTGCCTAGCCGGGCCGCTGCTGGCGCGAGGCCGTGAGGTGCCGACGGTCGTCACCATGCACGGTCCGGTCGAGGGCGAGCTGCTCGAGTACTTCCGGGAGCTGGGAGACACCATCTCGCTCGTCGCGATCAGTGACGCCCAACGCCGCCGGGCGCCTGAACTTCCCTGGGCCGGGACCGTTCATAACGCCATCGACGTCGCCGCGTACCCCTACCGGGAGGACAAGGACGACGTGGTCGCCTGGCTCGGGCGATACTGCCAGGAGAAAGCACCGCACCTGGCGATCGATGCGGCCCGAGGGGCCGGCCTGCCGATCATCTGCGCCGGCAAGTGCACCGAGCCGCCGGAGCGGGCCTACTTCAAAGCCGAGATCGAGCCGCGGCTGGGGCCGGACGTGTCTCAGCTGGGGATGGCGGACTTCGACACCAAGACCGACCTGCTGGCCCGGGCACGATGCCTGGTCTTCCCGATCCAGTGGGAGGAGCCGTTCGGGCT
>NZ_DASRXP010000045.1:0-35116 GCF_035687465.1 Kribbella sp. | reverse complement strand
ACGCGCCGATCACCGCGGTGCCGACGAAGCTACGGATGACCTTGGTGGAACGGCGCATCAGCAGCGCCAGACCGAGTCCGAGCGTGTTCTGGCCGATGATCGCCGAGATCAGCGTGAAGACCAGGGTCAGCCAGATCGAGTTGACGAACGCGCTGCTGCCGAAGGCCTTCCGGAAGTTGTCCAGGCCGACGAACTGCACGTTCGCGGCGCCCGTTCCGGTCAGCGCCATGTTGGTGAACGCGGCGTACACGCAGTACAGGATCGGGCCGGCCAGGAAGATCAGCATCAGCACGATGGCCGGTGCCAACGGCAACATCTTCACGGCCTTGGCGCCACGCGGCGGCCCGCTCCGCCCGGCCTTACGGCCGGACGAAACGGACACAGCGGAAGCAGATGTCGTCACAGAGAAATCCCTTCGAGGCTGCTGCGTCGACCCTTACTGGCTCTCGGTGGTGACTTTGTCCTTGCCGCCGACGATGCCCTCGACCGCCTCGTCGTAGTTCTTCGCGGCTTCCTCCGGCGACGACTGTCCCGTCATCACCGCTTCCATCGCCGTGATGATCTCGTTGGAGACCTTCGGGTACTCCGGCAGCGCGGGCCGGTACACGGTCACCGCCACCAGGTCGGTGAAGAACTGCGTGCTCTTCGCCGAGTTCTTGTAGCCGGCGTCCGAGGCGACGTCCTTGCGGACCGCGATCTGCGCGCCGTCGGTGGCGTACTTGGTCGCGTTCTTCTGTGTCTGCAGGGTCTTGATGAAGTTCCAGGCCGCGTCCGGAGACTTCGACTTGGCCGGGATCGCCCAGGTCCAGCCGCCGGACAGGCTGACCTTGCCCTTGCCCTCGCCGGTCTGGGTCGGCATCGCGGTCTGGCCGAGCACCTCGGTCCACTGCGGCCACGGCTTCGCGCCGGTCTTCTGCCAGTTGTTGTAGAGCCAGGAGCCGTCCAGCGCGATCGCCAGCTTGCCGTTCGGCAGCAGGTCGCTGCCGACCTTGTTGCCCATGTTCGGGTCGAGCGCCTGCTTCGGCTGCGGGGCGATGCCCTCGGTGTAAACCGTCTTGATGAAGTTCAGCGAGTCCTTGAAGCCCTGGCTGCCGACGACCCACTTCTTCTGGTCGAAGTTGTAGAGGGTGTCCTTGGTCCCGTAGAGCAGCATCTCGAAGCCCTGCATGGCGGACGCCTCACCCATCGGCTTGCCGGAGTACACGTTCAGCGGGGTGACACCGGGCACCTTCTGCTTGATGGTGCGCGCGGTGTTCAGCACGTCGTCCCAGGTCTTCGGCTGCCAGTCGGCCGGCAGTCCGGCCTTGGCGAAGATCTCCTTGTTGTACCAGAGCGCCCTCGTGTCAGTGCCGTCCGGAACGCCGTAGATCTTGCCGTCCTGGCCCTTCGCGGCGCCCTTGGCGGTCTCCTCGAACTGGTTCCAGTCGGCCCAGTTCGCGATGTAGTCGTCCAGCGGCTTCAGGTACCCCGCGGTGATGTCGGAGTTGATCAGGAAGGTGTCCTCGTAGACGATGTCCGGCGCCGTGTTCGGCGAGCGCATCATCAACTGCAGCTTGGTGTAGTAGTCGTTCTCGCTGGCCACGATCGGGACGATCTCGACCTTCGATCCCGGATTGGCCGCCTCGTACTCGGTCTTGGCCCCGGTGAGGAAGTTCTTCATCACCGTGCCGGGACCCCACTGCTGGTAGGCGATCTTGATGTTCGCCGGTCCGGCGCTCTGCGAGCCGCCCGCCTCCGGCTCCTGGGTGGTCGATCCCTGACTGCAGGCCGAGACTCCCAGCAGGAGTGCACCCAGGGCGAGTGCGCCGGCCGCTTTGAAACGTTTCCTTGTGACCATCACGTCCTACCTTCGGGCAATCGTTGTCATCCCGGTACCACCGCTCAAACCCAGCGGGCTTTCCCGTGACCGTAGGAGGCCCAGACCAGTGAAGTCAATGGTTGACAGACAACGTTGTCCCCGCAGGAACGCCTCGGCGCGGTGACCGGCTCGTAACGATCCGGTCACCGCGCCGTCATCGTTCAGACAGTAACGGGCGACGCCTCATGACGACCATGTACGACGCTGCGGCTGCGGCTGCGGAGGGCGCCCAGGGTGCAGAGCGCGAGTCCGAGGACCAACCAGCAACTCAGCACCAGGAAGGGCCGCCCGGCACCTGCCCCGTCGAAGAAGCTCACCGAGCGGAGCGCAGTACCGGCTGCTCCTGGTGGCAGCAGCTGGCCGAGCGCTCCCCAGCCGGAGGGCAACATCTCGGGCGCGCTGGTGAGGCCGGAGAGCGGGTTGCCCAGCAGCATCATGATCGCGGACCCGAGGCCGATCCCCGGTGTCCCGATCAACCATTCCAGACCGAGCAACGTCAGCGAGGTCGCGGCTACCGACAGTGCGATCACCCCTGCGTTGGCGAAGTAGTTGCCTTCCAGCGAACCGAGCCAGTACTGCAGGATGGCGGCCAGCGCCAGCGCGCCGGTGATGGAGAAACCGATCGCACCAATGACCCGGCGGATCCCGGCCTGGACCAACTGCGTGAGGAGGACAGCGGCCAGGATCCCGCCGAGGACCAGGGGCAGGGCTCCCGCGGCCAGACCCGCACCGCGCGGATCGTCGGCGGGCAGCGGTACGACGTCGGTAACCTTCGCGGTCAGACCGGGCTGCGCAGCGGCCAGTTGTGCCGGCATCTGCGCCAGGATCTGCGCGACCGCCGGCCCACCGGCCGAGGCAGTCAGTACTTCGATGCTCTGCGGCTGGTCAAGCACGATCGCGCCGTACACGTCCCGGTCCTCGATCGCCTGTACCGCGGCCGCCCGGTCCGCGAGAGCTTCGACTTCGAACGCTCCTGGGCTTCTCTGTTCGAGCAAGCCGCTCACCTGGCTGACGGCTGCCGGCGGGCCGGCCACAGCCAACGGAAGGTCGCGGGGTTCCGAGCGGGAGGCCGGCCACGCGAACGCGATCAGCAGCACGGTGAGGATCGCCGTGAGCAGGGTGACAACGACCACCAGCGGTGGGCCTTTGCGCTGCTCGGTGACGGCTTCGTCCGCGGACATGGGTCAGCTCCTTTGATAAAACAGAACCAGCGTTCGTTATCGCTTCGAGCCTGGCGGGGATCGCCCACCTTGTCAAGAACGGACATTCGTTTTATGTTCACACCATGCCGAAAGTCACTGAGGAGCACCGCGTCGCCCGCCGGGAGCAGATCATCAACGCCGCCCGGTCCTGCGTGATCCAGCAGGGTTTCCACAAGACGACGATGGCCGACGTGATCCGCGAGTCCGGCCTGTCCGCGGGCGCGGTCTACGGGTACTTCAAGAGCAAGGAAGAGATCGTCGCGGCGATCGCGGACAGCGCGCTGAGTTCGGTCGACCAACTCTTCGAGGGCATCCTCGCGCAGGAGGCGCCGCTGACCCCGGCGGCCGCCCTCGATGCCGTCCTGAACCACTTGACCGGGCTCGCCTGCCATCCCGACGGCGACATCACCCGGGTCGGACTGCAGGCCTGGGCCGAAGCCATGCACAACGAGGGGATCATGGCGGTCGCGCACCAGAAGTACAGCCTGCTGCGGAACCACTTCGTCGCCGTCGCGCGCCGGGCCCAGGCCGACGGCACCCTCGACCCGGACGCCGATCCGGAGCACATCGGACAGGTCCTCTTCGGCCTGATCCCCGGCTTCATCCTCCAGCGCCTGATCCTCGGCGACGTGACCCCCGAGACCTACATCGCCGGCCTCAAAGCCCTGCTGGGAACACCCAAGCCCTGACACTCGTCCTTCGGGAGGAGGTGGGGCCGATGGACGGATTCTGGATCTTGGCGGTGAGCCTCGGCCTGGTCGCCGCGCTGCTCGTGCTGCTCCACCGGGCTGCCGCGCGGGCGCGACGCCGCGGGATCAGCGGCTCGATGCTCGGGCCGTTCGACGAGATGTACCGGCCGACCGCGTACGCGACCCACCTCGAGATCCAGGAACAGAACGAGCGGAAGAAGCCGATCCCCTCTCCCGATGACCTCTGACCACGACGACCTCTGACTGTCCGCGATCACAGGGTGACGCAGGGGGTTGAGTCGCGGGACTTACCCGGTTAGGTTGTCCCGGAGTCTTATTTCAGAGCTTGAACTAAGACGCCGGAAGACAGCCGCAGCACCACACGACGACGCTGGGGGTCGACAGTGCGAGTGCGTACCAGGGTGGAGTCGATCCCGCAGGCGACCGATCTCGGCTGGTACTGGGGCAGTCAGACGGCGAGCTTCGTCGGGGACCGGCTGACCGGGTTCGCCGTCCCGAGCATCGCGATCCTGACCCTGGACGCGAGCAGCGCCGAGGTCGGCCTGACACCACGAGGGATGACCGATGCCGCTTGAGATCGGGCTGATCGGAGCCACCGGGATCGCCGAACGCACAATGCTCGCGCCGAGCCTGCAGCGGCTGGATGTGACCGTCCGCGCGGTGGCCGCGAGCGATCCCGTCCGGGCCAAGGAGTACGCCACCAAGCACGCCATCCCGGTCGTGCACCAGGACTACTCCTCACTCCTTGCCGATCCGTCGATCGACACCGTCCACATCTCCCTGCACAACTCGGCACACCACCGCTGGGTGGTCCGAGCCGCCGTCGCAGGCAAGACCGTGATCGTCGAGAAGCCGCTCTGCCTGACGGCCGACGAACTCGCCGAGATCACCTTCGCCGCCGAGGATGTCGAGGTCTTCGAGGCGGTTGCGACAGCCGGCCATGAGTGGCAGCGGACGGTCCGCGAGTTCATCGCGGACGAGCGGTACGGAGCCCTCGAATCAGTCGCCACCAGGACGACGTTCGCAGTACCGGCTGCTGGTGGGTATCGGGATCGGCGGGAGCTCGGAGGCGGCGTCTTCTTCGACAACGCCAGCTACTGGTTGCAGGCGCTGCAGTCGACGGTGGGGCTCGACGTGGTCGCGTCCTCGGGCTCATCGGACTTCGACGGACCGGACGGCGTCGACCGCTCGTTCTCAGCATCGTTGCGCTGGGCAACAGGAGTCCAGGCGACCCTCGTTTGCGATGTCGGTCCCGACCACCGCTCGGAGCACCTCTTCACCTTCGAGCGCGCGACGGTCAAACTGCGGAACTTCCTCCGCCCGGTCGTCGGCGCAGTACCGCTGAACCTCGTCATCACCGCCGAGGACCGCCAAGTCCTCAGCTTCCCTGCCAGCTCGTACTACGACCGCCAGCTGGCCGCGATCGCCGATGGCACGGCCGATGGACTTACCGTGGCAGCACCGAGGATCAGGTTGATGGCGGAGATCTACCAAGACGCGAGAGGCAACTGATGAGCAACAAGCGGTACCTGGACCGGGCGGGCGTGGACAAGTTGCTGGTCGAGTCCGGCGTCGACCCGAGTCAGGTCACGGCGTACGACGAACTCACTGAGGGCACCTTCAACACGGTCTATCGGATCGGCCTTCCGACCGGCGATCTGATGCTGAAGGTCGCGCCCGATCCAGCGGCGCCGGTGCTGACCCACGAGCACGGGCTGATCCAGACCGAGACCGAGTTCTACCGGTCCGCGCTCGGCAAGGCGCCCGTGCCTGAGGTTGTGCATGCGGGCGAGGACTTCCTGTTGATGACTGCCCTTCCCGGCACCACGCTGCAGAACGCCGGAGTCACCGGAGACGAGCGGGCGCTGCTATGGCGTGAGCTCGGCGGGATGGTTGCTGCTTTCCACGAGGTGACTGGCTCCGGCTTCGGCTATCCCCAGCGCGGACTTGTTGCGTCGTGGAGCACCGCCTTCCTCGGGATGATGGATGACGTGCTCGCGGATGCGGCTCGCTTCGAGGTGGAGCTCCCTCGGCCGGCTGCGGCTCTGCGGCAGTTGGTGCTCGACCGGCTGGACCTGCTGGACGGAGTACGGACTCCCCGGCTGATCCACTTCGATCTGTGGGACGGGAACATCCTGGTCGAGGCAGGGCGGATCACTGGGCTGATCGATGGGGAGCGGGCGTTCTGGGGTGATCCTGTGGCGGAGTTCGCGTCGCTGACTCTCTTCACCACGCTGGACGGCGAACTGCTCGCCGGATACGGCAGTGGTGTCGACAGCGAGAGGCTGTCGCTGTACCGCGTGTATCTCTACCTGATCATGCTCGTCGAGGGGACGCCGCGCGGCTACAGCGGTCCGGACCGCGAGCAACTGGTCCGACTGATCCAGAAGCACTTGCGCAAGGACCTGGATGCGCTGTGATCGAGATCCTCACCTCTGGAGTCGCCCTAGGCGTCCACGTCCCCAGCCTCCTCCTCGCCGACCGAGGCGACTGCGGTCTCAGAGCTTTTCCAAAGGTGGCAGGACCGGGGCGTCAGCCGGTTCGTGGTCTTCTCGGGGTTCTGGCTCACGCTGGTCGAGCAGTACGTCGAACGGTTCGGGCCGGTGCCGGTGGACGCTTGTCTTGTGGACTCAGTGCAGTCGCCGTCCTTCGACAAGGCCGGGCCGACCTCATTAGATGTTCGGCAGGTCTGGTTGGCTGATGCGGAGGCGGGACGGCTCCCCTGCAGCATCCCGGTCTCGCGGGAGCGACTTGGCAGCGGGTGCTTGGCCCGTGCATTGTGCCTTCCCTGCTAGCCGTCCCCCGCTCAACGGGATCACCCGCGGCCGACGTCCCCGCAGTACGGGATGCTGTGGTCGGTTGTAGTCGCTACGCCCGCTTCCCCGTGCTGCAGCTCGAGGAACCACCCAGAGCGCCGTTCTTCGAGTACGTGCCACAGCAGTGGCCTTCCGGATTCACCTTCGGCCCTCTCACAGGGACGGTAATCGCCGCGGCCGGACCAAAAGACACCGGCCTCGCCGCCGCGCTCGGCCGACGACGGACGGCGTACTGACCGGGCACTTCAGCGCGGACGGCACCGACTGGACCGAGCCCCTCGTGCAGAACGTCCGTGAAGGATTCCGCACCTACCTGCTCGCGGAACGGTAGGCCTAGCACCACCTGCATCGGCTGCCCAGCCCCCTGGGTGACCCGCCCACTTCTCCGTAGCGTCGCAGTCATGAGGCGTAAGCAGGAAGTCATCCAAAGGTCAGCCCACTCCGTGGTCCTGAACGACGTCCGCCGGGTCTACGGCCGCGGTAACAGTTCCGTGGTCGCGCTCGACGGCGTCAGCATCGGCTTCGCCCGCGGTTCGTTCACCGCGGTGATGGGGCCGTCCGGGTCCGGCAAGAGCACCTTCCTGCACTGTGCGGCGGGGCTCGACCAACCCACCTCGGGCACCGTCTCCATCGACGACCAGCCGCTCGCCGGCCTGAGCGAGCGGCGGCTGACCGAACTCCGGCGCGAGCGGATCGGCTTCGTCTTCCAGTCCTTCAACCTGCTCCCCGCGCTGACGGTCTGGCAGAACGTCACCCTGCCGCAGGAACTCGACGGCCGCCGCACCAACCGCGCCGCCGTCCGCGAGGTACTGGAGCGCGTCGGCCTCGGTGACAAGTACAAGAGCCGTCCGGGCGAACTGTCCGGCGGTCAGCAGCAGCGAGTCGCGATCGCCCGAGCCCTAGTCGCCCGCCCCGCGGTGATCTTCGCGGACGAGCCGACCGGCGCCCTGGACACCCAGACCGCCGCCGACGTCCTCGAACTGCTCCGCGAACCGGTCCACACCCAAGGTCAGACCGTCGTGATGGTCACGCACGACCCGGTCGCCGCCTCGTACGCCGACCAGGTGGTCTTCCTCGCCGACGGCGCCCTCGCGGGCAGCATGCTCGCCCCGACCGCGGAGCAGGTCGCGGACCGGCTGACCCACCTCGGTGCTCGCGCGGCCCGGCTGGCGGCCGTCCGATGATGCGCCTCGCCGTCCGCACCCTGCGCTTCCGCAAGGGCGGGTTCATCGCGACCTTCGTCGCCGTGGTGTTCGGTACCGCGATCGTGCTCGCCTGCGGCGGCCTGATGGAGACCGGGATCCGGTCCAACGTCAACCCCGAGCGACTCGCCGCCGCCCCTCTCGTTGTCACTGGCAAACAAAGTCACCTCCGCCCCGGCGCGGAAGATGCGACGCCCCTGCCCGAGCAGGTCGGCGTCCCGTCCTCGATGGTCGCCAAGATCCGTTCGGTGGAAGGCGTGTCGGAGGTGGTCGGCAATCTCGACTTCCCGGCTCCCGTGCTGAAGGGATCACCTGATGGCCAGGGCCATGCGTGGGCGTCCGCCCGGCTCGCGCCGTACCAGCTGCGCTCCGGTACTCCGCCACGCTCCCGGGACGAGGTGGTTCTCGACCAGACGACCGCGAGCGGCCTCGGAGCCAAGGTCGGCAGCCGAGTCAGTCTGGTCGTGGGAGGCGAGCCGACATCGTTCGTCGTGAGCGGGATCGCGGCGGGACCTGCCGGTCACACCTTCTTCTCCTCGGAGCAGGCAGCTAGCCTGTCGAAGCCAGACCAGTACGCCGCGCTCGGCGTACTGGTTGCTCCTGGCACCGACCTGGAGGCCGTCAAAGACGGCATCAAGGCGGCGACTGGTTCCACTCTGTCCGTGCACAGCGGAGTGGACCGCGGTGAGGCGGAGCACTCGGACGTCGGGTCGTTCCGGGAGGCGATGATCGCGATCGCCGGTTCGTTCGGCGGGATCGCGACCATGACGATGATGTTCGTGGTCGCCTCGACGCTGGCGTTGTCCGCGCAGCACCGGGAGCGCGAGTTCGCGTTGCTGCGCAGTATCGGGACCACGCCCGGCCAGGTGCGCCGGATGATCCTGGGCGAGGCATTGCTCGTGTCGCTGCCCGCTGTCGCGGTGGGGTTCCTGCCGGGGATGTGGCTCGGGCGGTTCCTCTTCGACCAACTCTCCTCGCACGGTGTGGTGTCGGGCCTGGTCGAGTACTCGCAGGGACTGATTCCGTTCGCGGCCGGTGCTGGGGCCGCAGTACTGGCTACCGTCGGGGCGGCGTTGATCGCCGCACGGAAGTCCGCCAAGATCCGGCCGGTGCAGGCGTTGCTCGAGGCCGGACTGCAGCGGAAGTGGTTCGGCTGGGTGCGGCTGATCTTCGGGATGCTGTTCCTGGGCGGCGGACTGGCGCTGGTGATCGTGACCGCCACCGTGATGACCGGCCCGCTCGCGGGTGCCACCGCCGGACCCGCGATCCTCTGCTGGGCCATCGGCATCGCACTGCTCGGCCCCTTCTGGACCAAACTGGTGCTCGCCCTGATCCGCTGGCCCCTGTACGCCGTGAGCCGGGTCAACGGCCGACTCGCGATCCTCAACGTCACGGCACGCTCGGTGGCGATGTCGGCCGCGGTGATGCCGGTGATGCTGGCCGTCGGGATCTCGACGGCGAACCTCTACATGCAGACCACCCAGGTCAACGCGGCGGAGAAGGCCTTTACGAAGGACCTCCGAGCGGATGCCGTCCTGGTGTCGAGCGCCGGTGGGCTCGCGCCTTCGCTGCTGCCCGCGGTGCAGGAGGTGCCGGGGGTCGCGAGTGCTTCCGCCTACGTGACGAGCAACGGCGTGATCGACGAGCCGCGGAACGCGCCGTTCGACGAGGAGGGCGCCCCGCTGCAGGGCGTGAGTGCTCAGGGTCCTGACGGAGCGGCGCCGATTCGGTTGACGTCGGGCTCGCTGACTCAGCTGACTGGTTCGACTGTCGCGCTGCCGGACCGGGTCGCCGAGAAGATCAAGCGGCCGGTCGGGTCGTCCATCAAGATGACGATGGGCGACGGGGCCTCGGTGGAACTGCGGGTGGTGGCGACCTTCGCGCCCGAACGTGGGTACGAAAGCCTCGTCCTGCCGGCTGATCTGGTCGCTGCCCACACCACAGATCGTCTGACCCAGCAGATCCTGGTCCGGTTCTCCCCCGGAGCCGAGACGAGGGCTCGGGACGGACTGGCTGCGTTGACGACTGCTCATCCCGGTGTGCAGGTGGCGGATCGGGATGCGCTGATCGCCACCAACAGCGAGGATATGAAGACCCAGGCCTGGGTGAACTATCTGCTGGTCGGAATGCTGATCGCCTACACCGCGGTATCCGTGGTGAACACGTTGGCCTCGGCAACGATCCGCCGGCGCCGCGAGTTCGGGCTGCAACGGCTGACCGGCTCGACCCGCGCCCAGGTACTCCGGATGCTGACCACCGAAGGCGCCCTGGTCGCCCTGGCGGGCATCATCCTCGGCACGCTGGTGGCGCTGGCGACGCTGATCCCCTTCAGCAACGCCGTCTCCACCTCGGCCCTTCCGACCGGGCCGATCTGGATCTACTTCATCATCATCGGAGCCGCCGCGCTGCTCACCTTCACGTCGATCCTCGTCCCGGCAGCCTCCACCCTCCGCGCCCGCCCCGCGGAAGCCGTCGCCCGAGCAGACTGACCACCACGAGCAGTCCTCAGCTCATTGGAGCCCCGACACTCCGTTCATTCGCCCCTTTTCACCTTCAGGGACCGCCAACAGTCAGAGCGGTATCCGAGCTGGAGGGTGAAAAGGGGGCGAATGAACGGAGCAGGTGATCACTGCGCAGGTGTCGGTTCCGCTACCGGCTGGAGGGCGATGGTCGTCGCCTGCACGAGGCCGGCGTTGTGCCGGATCCAGCCGGACAGGACGATCTGCAGGTCCTCCAGATCGCGCTCTTCCAGCACCACGCCAGGCGTCGGCACACTCGCCCCGAGCTCTGCCAGAACGGGCCGGATATGCAGATCCGCCAGCAGTTTGTGCGAAGGCGCCGCGGACACCGTCACCGGAACGACGACAGACCCCGCGAGCGCCTGCGGTGGCAGCACATCCAGGAAGCTCTTCAGCAACCCGGTGTAGCTCCCCCTGTAGACCGGAGTCGCCAGCACCAGCACGGAAGCCGACGACGCCAGATCGATCGCATTGTCCAGCGCCGCCCGATCCTCCTCGGAGGCCGACTCTCCTTGGAAGATCGCCGGCGCGAAGGTGACGAGGTCCACCAGTTCGTCCATCCGGTACGGCGTACCCAACTCGGAGGCGAGCAGTTCCGCCACGGAGGCGGCCGCCGCCGCGGTCCGCGAACCCGCGCGGGGATTGCCCACCACGGTGACGACTGATTGCGGCCAGACCGGCGGGTCCGGCACGATCCGCGGCTCGAAGGCGACTGTTGGCATCGGGATCCATCTCCCAGCAGGGTTGGACAGTTGAGATCCCGAGCGTAACCAAAGTCGAGCGCTCTACTTGACTTTCTCAGATGCTGAACGCCTGGCCCGCACTTTGACTACCACGAACCACCCCACCGCGGCGACCGCGGCCGCCACCACGACGTACTGGAACACCCCGATGGACGACTCCACCACATGCCACTGCTCCCCCAGCAGGTAGCCGGCGATGACCAGCGCGGAGTTCCACACCGCGCTCCCCAGGGCGGTGAGCGCGAGGAAGAGCCCGATGGACATCCGCTCGACCCCGGCCGGAACGGAGATCAGGCTGCGCACCACCGGCACCAGCCGGCCGATCAGCACCGCCTTGGGACCGTGCCGGGCGAACCAGTCCTCCGCCTTGTCGACGTCGGCCACCTTCACCAGCGGCAGTCGCGCGGCCAGTGCCCTGGTCCGGTCCCGCCCCAGCGCCGCACCCACGCCGTACAGCGCCAGCGCACCGACCACCGACCCCAGCGTGGTGAAGAGGATCGCACTGAGCAGCCCCAGGTCGCCGCGGTTCGCCGCGAATCCCGCCAGCGGCAGGATCACCTCGCTGGGCAGCGGCGGGAAGAGATTCTCCAGCGCCACCGCGAGCCCCGCGCCAGGCGCCCCGAGCTTCTCCATCATGTCGATGGCCCACCCGGCCACCCCTGTTGTCGGCTGCTCGGTCGCTTGCGCCAGCGCAGTCATCATCACCTGGTTCGTCGAGTTCATGGCGTCGACGCTAGGTGCGCGAACCGTGCTCGCGCCCTGTGGTCGACCGTCGTAGTTGCTCGGCATTTCCACAGTACAGAACTGCGGAAAACCACAGTCCGCATCACTCCTGTGCCCACTAACCTTGCGGACATGCGAAGGCGGGACGGGTTGCTACGGCGGAGCGTGAGGACCCTGGTGGGTGTCACGCTCGGCTCGCTGCTGGCCCTGGCCGAGCTCGGCTTCCTGATCGTGGCGAGCGTCGGACTGGTCCCGATCGTCGCCGTCCCCCGCTCGCGGGACCGGGTGGTCGGCTTCGTGCATCGTTGCGCCCGGCAACTCGCCGTCGTGGAGCAGCGACGGCTCGCGCGCTGGCACCAGGTCCACGATCTCGGCCCGTACTCCGACCGCAACGCGTTCCGGTACATCGTCAGGCGCTGGCCGATCGGCGCCCTCGGCGGCCTCGTCCTCCTGCTGCTCCTGTTCGGCCTGGTGGTGGCCGGATCCATGCTGACAGCCTGGATCTTCGGCGGCCCCTGGGCGTTGATCGAGAACGGGAGCGACAGGATCAGCGTGGAGACGCTCGCGGTGGCCCTGATTCCCGGCACGCTGCTGCTCTACCTGAACGTGATGGGCATCATCGGCGTCCCGGTACTGGATGCCCGGATCGCCCGGCGCTCTCTAGTCCCCTCGGCCGAGGAGGTGCTGACCCGCAGGGTGTCCGAGCTGACGCTGAGCCGCGCCGAGGTGGTCCAGGTGGTGAACGACGAGCGCCGCCGGATCGAGCGCGACCTGCACGACGGCGTCCAGCAACGCCTGGTCGCGTTGGGGCTGCTGCTCAGTCGCGCCCGTCGGACCGACGACCCCGACCACGCCGCCGCTCTGATCAAGCAGGCCCACGAGGAATCCGAGCAGGCGCTCGGCGACCTGCGCGAGGTCGCCTGGCGGGTCTACCCGACGGTGCTCGACGAGCTCGGCCTACGCGACGTCATCGCTGTCCTCGCCGAACGATCGAGCATCCCCGTGACCTTGCGCTACGAACTATCAGAGCGACCGCCGGCAACGGTGGAGACAGTCGCGTACTTCGTGATCTCGGAGGCCATCACCAACGCGGCCAAACACTCCGGCGCCGAGCGAATCGAGATCGTCCTCCGCCGTCAGACTGCCGGCTTTCTAGTGACAGTGACCGACGACGGGGAGGGCGGCGCTGATCCGGGCGGCCGCGGATTGACCGGACTGGCCGGGCGGGTCGCCGCCAACGACGGCACCTTCAGTGTCCACAGCCCGCCAGGCGGGCCCACCATCGTGAAGGCGGAGCTACCGTGCGCGTGATCCTGGCCGAAGACTCCACCCTGCTCCGGGAAGGTCTGGCCCGTCTTCTCGTCGAAGAGGGCCACCAAGTGCCAGCAGCAGTCGGCGACGGCGACGCGCTGGTAGCTGCCGTCGAGGCACTGGCCGACGCTCTCCCGGATGTCGTCGTGGTTGACGTGCGGATGCCCCCGACGCACACCGACGAAGGCCTTCGCGCCGCCCTGACGATCCGCGAACGCTGGCCGTCCGTCGGTGTCCTGGTGCTGTCGCAGTACGTCGAGAAGTCCTACGCCACCGAGCTGATCACCTCAGGCCAGGACGGAGTCGGCTATCTGCTTAAGGATCGGGTGATGCGGGTGGAGGAGTTCCTCGACGCACTGAACCGCGTCGGCACCGGTGGGGTCGCGTTCGACCCGGACATGATCCGCCAGTTGCTGGCCCGCACCACGCACACCGATCCCCTGAGCAAACTCACCAACCGCGAACGTGAAGTCCTCGCCATGATGGCCGAGGGCCACAACAACCTCGGCATCGCGAGCCGGCTGTTCATCTCGCAGAGCGCGGTCGAGAAACACATCAACTCGATCTTCGACAAGTTCAGCCTGTTCCAGGAGACCGGCTACAGCCGCCGCATCCTCGCCGTCGTCCACTACCTCACCAACTGACCTCAAAGCTGGGGGGCCCTTAGAGCCGCGGCACTCCCTGGCCGGTGAGCTGCGGAGTGCTGACGGTCCGGCCACTGAGCAGCAGAAGGAGGGCCGACATCGGGCCACGGATCTCGGCCCCCTCACCGGCAGACCAGTCGACGTCCGTGGCGACCAGGTGAACACCCTCGAGGCGCTTGCGGGCCTTGAACGGGAAGCTCTTCGCCCAGATCCGATCGGCCGCACACCGGGCCGCATCAACCGGCATCTCCCGACGAATTCCCAGCGGTATGGCGATGTCCTGGCCGTGGATCAACACGTCCAGCAGCGGATCCACCGCCGTAGTACCGAGCGGGTGCTGCCGCGACCCGGCGAACTCCCCGTACTGCGCCACGATCTCGTCAGGCGAGTACTGCGAGCCCGCGCGCCGGGCTTCCTCGAAGACGAACCGGTTGAAATCGCCCCGGCAACGCACCATCCCGCTCACCACGGGCAGCACTCGCGCCTGCGGTGACGAGATCACATGGGCGGCGACGTCCTGCACAGTCCACCCGGGGCACACCGATCGCATCTGCCACTGTTCGGCGGTCAACCCGCTCAGGAGGTCGGCGAGACTCGCCCGCTCCGAGTCGACGTATCGCCAGATCTCATCCGTCCGCATCGCGGCTACCCCACTCCGAACTAGTAAGCCTCTCTGACCAAATTAGACAGTCTCTCTGACTACCCGTCAAGATGACAGGGTGCCGGACGACGAACTGAACCTCGGACTGCTGCTCTTCATCCCCTATCGTGCACTGGAGAACAGGGTCTTCGCAGCGCTGGCCGAGGCCGGGTACGACATCACGCCGGCTCAGGCTCGCGTCTTCCAGCGGATCGGCCCCGACGGCACCCGGCTGACCGAACTCGCCGAGCAGGCGCAGGTGACCAAGCAGACGGCGGGGTTCCTGGTCGACCAACTCGAGCGGGCCGGGTACGTGCAGCGCACCCCCGACCCGTCGGACGCCCGGGCCAGGCTGGTCCGGATCTCCGAGCGCGGCCTGAGGACGATCCCGATCGCGAGCGCGGCGATCGCCGAGATCGAGGCCGAGTGGACCGCGCACCTGGGCGCCACCAAGGTCGGTCAACTCCGGGCGGCACTGATCACTCTCCGAGAGATCACCGACCCCTACGCCTGAGCGGTTATATTCCTCATATGGCAACTACGTTCGAGGTGCTGGCGGAACCACGCCGGCGGGAGATCCTCGACCTGCTCCGCGACGGCGAACGCCCGGTCGGCGAGCTGGTCGAGCACCTCGCGTTGAGCCAGCCCGCCGTCTCCAAACACCTGAAGGTCCTGCGCGACGCCGGGCTGGTGGAGGTCCGCCAGGACGCCCAGCGCCGCTGGTACCGCCTCCGCCCGGCGCCCCTCGCCGAGATCGACAGCTGGCTCGAGCCCTACCGCGACCTCTGGCGCAACCGCCTCGACGCCCTCGAGGCCCACCTCGACCAGATGGACTAGGGCGTGTCAGGTCATCTCGGGAACGCGTAGGTGCGCCACGGCAAGCTCGAACTCGCCGGTGTCGAGCACCTCAGCTCCGGCATCCTTCGACGCAGCCGAACGCATCGACGCAGCGGCCTCCCTGTTGTTCTCCATCGCTGCGATGCTGTCGTAGGTCACCGACGAGACCGCGCGGCCTGAACTGCGATCGACCAGCAAGCTGGCGCTGCAGAAGCCGGCCAGTTCCTCGGCGCGTGGCAGGGACGCCAGCTTGTAGACGTCGATCGCGCGATCCATGTCCGCGGGGTCGACCCTGACCCAGGTGACGCGGACACAGGCCCCTTCCGCCGACCGGTGATCGCGGTGCAGCACGGCGATCTCCCATTCGTCGACCTGCGGGCTCGCGCCGAGCATCTCCCCGACGCGATCCCGGACCGGCCGCAGTTCTTCGTCGGAGGCCCGCATCGCCTCCTCCGACCGCCAGGCGCTGGTGGCGATACAGCGGCCGGACTCACGGTCGGCCAGCATGGACAGGCCGACACACCCTTCCATCCGCTGGATCCTGGGCATCACCTGGTCGCGTACTTCGGCGACGCCGGCGTCGATCGACTCCGGCCTGGCCATGAACGTGGTGGAACGCGCGTACACGGTCCACCCCCTTCGCATCAGGGCAGCACCCCGGCGGCGCCACCGGACGCCTTCCACACTCCTCCCAAGGCCCCTACCTGGCAATGCCTGTCGCCTCGGCCGACTGTCGGCGGTCGGTGCTTGACTGTCGGGATGAAGGCCAACGCCGACAGAGCGCCGTACGACGAGCTGGCAAGTGACCGCGCGACCCGATGGTGGGTGCGCGGGAACAGGGTCGGCTCGGTTCAGCGGGCCGGGAAGTTCGTCGACGACGTCGGCTTCGCGCTGCTCTTCCCCGCACCGCGGCCGATCGGCCCCTCGCTCTGGGAGGCCGTGGCCGGCGAGGACGCCGAGCCGTTCGGCGGCGGCATGGGCGAGGACGAGCAGAAGGTCTGGGGCTGGAAGGACGAGCTTCCCCGCCGCGGCCTCGCCTGGTACGGCGCCTACCTCGGCGGGCGTGGTTCCTTCCTCTCCCCCGCTCTGCTCGCCGCCATCTACCCAGGCGCCGGTGAGCTCGACGACCACGAGCACCTGGACCTCTCACCAGGGGCACACGAGATCGCCGGCGCCCTCGCGACCGAGCCCCTCTCCAGCGCGGCACTCCGCCTGATCCTGGGCGACAAGAACAAGTACCAACGCGCGATCGGTGAACTGCAACGCAACCTGCTCGTCACGACGGCCGGCGTGCAGGAATCCAGTAACGGCTGGCCTGCCGCGCTGCTCACGCTCACCTGCGAGCAGTTCGACGTCGGCGGCCGCCGGGACCACAGCCGAGCGACACTGCAATACCTGGACACGATGCTCGACGCCTCCGCCGCCGAGCTGGCCCGAGCTTTCCGGTGGTCTCCTGCTCGAGCTCGGGAGCTCCTGGACCAACTCGTCGACACCGACCGCGCAACCTCTGACGGAAGCCGGTACCGACCGCTCAGTCCGCCGTGAAGCCCGCCTCACGGGCACGGACCACGGCCTGGGCGCGGTCGTGAACCTGGAGCTTGGCGAGCACGTTCGAGACATAGTTGCGCACCGTTTTCGGCGTCAGTGCCAACGCTTGCGCGATCTGCGAGTTGGTCCGGCCCTGCACGATCAGCCCGAGGATCTCCCGCTCGCGATCGGTCAGCTCCGGGAGTACACCGGGCGCGCGAGAGGCTTGCGGCCGGTTGAAGTACCGGACCAGCCGCTCCGCGATCGCCGGGCTAAAGATCGCCTCGCCATGATGGACCGCCGTGACGGCCCGAATCAGGTCGTCCACCGACGCGTCCTTCAACAGGTAGCCACGAGCCCCGGCCCGGATCGCCGCGAACACCGAGTCGTCGTCGAACATCGTCAGCACCAGGACGGCGATCCGCGGGTCGGCGGCCACGATCTGCCGGGTCGCGTCGATGCCGTTCATCCCGGGCATCCGCAGATCCATTAGCACGACGTCCGGCGTCACCTCGGCGGCCGCCTGAACGGCGTCCTCCCCGGACGCGGACTCACCGACCACCACGACGACGTCGCTGAGCGCGCCGAGCATCGTCTTCACCCCCTCGCGGTAGAAGACGTGATCATCGGCGACCAACAGACGAATCGTCACCCCGCATCCCCCGACCCCGGCACCGCCGGCAACTGACCCAGCGGCAGTGGACTAAGGGGCGTTGGGCTCAGGGGCGTTGGACCCAGCGGCAGCGGTCCCAGCGGCAGCCGGGCCGTCACGATCGTCCCGGCAGGTTCGGCCGGTTCCACGCTGAAGGTCCCGACCAGTTCCTCGGCCCGCTCCCGCATCGACCGAAGCCCGGCACCGGGCCGTGCACCGGCCGCGAACCCGACCCCGTCATCCAGTACCGACACCACGAGCACGCGCCCCTCCTCGAGGATCCGGACCACACACCTGCTCGCGTCAGCATGCCTGACCACGTTCGTCACAGCCTCGACGGCAATCCGGTACGCCGCGACCTCGACCCCGGCAGGCAGGACCGGCAACTCGTCGGCAACCTCGATCAACGCCCACGGAGCCAACCCCTGGCACGCTTCCTCAATCGCCGCTGCCAAGCCAAGTTCTGCCAGCACCGGCGGCCGCAGCGCATAAACAAGCCGCCGCACATCCTCCACCGTCGACTTCACCTGCTGCCCAGCCTGATCCAGTACTCCGTGCGCCGCGGCCGGGTCCTTGGCCAGCAAGATCCGAGCAGCATCGATGCGTTGATACAGACTCGCCAGCGTAGGCCCGAGCCCGTCATGCAGGTCCCGATGCAACCGCGCTCGCTCTTCCTCCCGCGCAGCCACGATGCGCTCACGCGAGCGCTGCAAGTCCACCGTCGACCGCAGAGCCTGTACGGCGACCCCCGCGTGCCCGGCGATCTCCGCGAGCGCCCGCCGATCCGCAGTACCGAAGGACTCGCCTGGGCGCGGTGCCACGGACAGTACGCCGACCTCGTCGTCGCGGTAGCGCAACGAGTAGTCCTCCAATTGCTCCGGTGCTGGTCCCCCGGCAGCTTGATAGGCAGCGCGAACTCCGTTGCCAGCAAGGGTGATGACGACATACGGCAGCTTCATCGCGACGCCGATGGTGTCGACGATCGTCTGCAGGGCACCCTCGGGCGGCATCGCCGAACCAAGCCGCCGAGCGAGCCGGGCCATCACCGCGTGCGGATCGTCCCGGTCTCCCCACACCAGCCGGTTCACCGCTCGCTGCACCCGCTGCCGGAGCGGGTTGAACGCCACAGCAACCAGGCCGGTAGCCACCAACGGCAGCAGCGGGTTGCCATCGATACGCCAAAGGACACCGAAGCCGCCCACGACCGCTATGTAGATGCCGATGACAAGCAGCGTGAGAGTGCCGTAGACAAGCGTCCGGCTGATCAGCAGGTCCACGTCATAGAGCCGGTGTCGCACTATCGCGACCGCGATAGCCGCCGGTAGGGCTGCGGCAATCGTGTAGCTGAACAGCGCGAGCAGCATGTCCAGCACCAGACCGCGCGGGCTCTCCACTGGAGGAGGACCAGTGGCGATGTATCCGAGCTGCAGGAGCACAGCGACCATCACCCACTTGGTCTGCTGCCGCTCTACCGCACCGGACACCTTGCGGAAGCGGTACACCTGAGCGGCAACACAGCTGACCAGCAGCAAGGCCAACGGAACGGTCACCACCGGCCCCTCGCCAACATCCTGCGGTGCGGCTATCGCGACCACGAAGAGCGCCGCCCAGACCACCAGTAACCAGCGGCTCCAGCGAGGGACGAACCGCCCGTCCGGGAACAGATAAGCCAACGGGAAGAACGCAAACCAGCCCAAGCCCTCCAGGCCCTGCAACCAGCTATGGGCCGGATACAGCTGTGCTAGCGACGACAGCAGTCCGCTGCCCGCAGTCGCGTTGAACACGAGGACGAATCCCAGGTACAGCCGAAAGCGGGACACTACCGGCCCGCGGAGCAGATAGAGAGCAGCTACGACGCTCGTGACGACCACCATGACCTGCAGGCCCACCATGTACGCGACCAAGCCGCCCGCCGGCAGGCCCAAACCGTCCAGAGCCGCTCGTAAGCCCTCTGCCGACCATTCGCCGACAACAGCCTCGGGCCGCTCAACGCCGCGCACGACGTAGATCACCAAGCCGGCCAGGAACAGGGCGACCAGGAGGAAATCGACAGCGAGCACAGCAGTGCGTCCGGGCCGCAACTCCCGCGGCTCGGACGCGATCTGCCGCACGTCGGCGGTCAAGACGACCTGCTCACGCTCAAGACGGTACGCCGCGGGCCTTGATCAGGCCGATCCCCAACGTGAGCCACAAGAACGACACCACGAACGGCGGGACCGCCCCATGCCCGGCCACGTCCACGATCCCGAGCAGTGCCGCCAGGATGGCGACCACCAACCCAGTACGCCGGAGCACCCCGCTCAGGCGCAAGGCGAGACCGCCGCAGATCAGCGCCACCCAGGCCAACCAGAACGACACCAGGCTCACCTCGAGCGCAACGTCGTACCGGGTCACCGCGCCCAGGCGTTCGGCGCTGAAGCCGGTGAGACTGAGGTTGAGCGCCGTGCTGACGAGCATGCACCCTACGGACAGGCAGGTCGCCACCAGTGCGCCGCGGGCGAGCGCACCTCGCCGTGAACGGAACAGCCGGAACATCCCGACCGAGCCGAAGATCAGGGCGAGCGGATAGACGATCCAGACCCCGATCCACTGCAGGCGGATGTCCGTCATGATCGCCGGCGTGATGTCGCCGGAGTCCTCGACCCCCGAGGCCGCGACCGCGGTCAGCAGGGTGATCACGAGGACGGCGAACGGGAGGGGTGAGAGAGCCAGAATCAGACCGGTTCGGGACCGGCCGACGGTTGGTTCGGCGGTGGTGGTTGCCATAGTTGCCTTCTGAGAAGTCATGCTCCCAAGGTCCCCGTCCCGGCGTCCCGGGCGGCAGAGGCAACCACCACCAAGTGGTTCAGCCCAACTGTCAGCGCAGTTCGGCCAGGTCGAAGACGTTGCCTTCGGGGTCGGCGAGGGTGATCCAGTGGGTGCCGTACTCGTCGTACTCGCTGAGGCGCTTGGCGCCCAGGCCGACAAGCCGGTCCACCTCGGTGGCCCAGTCGGCGGTGGCCAGGTCGAGGTGCAGCCGGTTCTTGCCGACCCGCTCCTCGGGGACCTGGATGAACATCAGGGCCGGACCGTCGCCCTCCTTGTTCACGGTGGCGAAGAACTCATTGCCGCCGGCATCGACCTGGGAATCGAGAACCTGCGCCCAGAAGGCGGCCAGGGTGGCGGCGTCGGCGCTGTCGAAGGTGACGTGCTCGAGCGCGATGGACATGGTGGATCAACCTTTCGGAGTGGGGATCCGCTGGATCGGCCAGCAGACCTCGGTACGGAAGTCGGCGGGATCGGGCACATCGCCCGGCCCCACCACGTAGAGCTCGCGGATCGCGCCGGGCGCGACCTCGCAGTACTCGGCGACGTGGCTTCCGAGCGCGCCATAGGTGCGGTCGAAGTCCTCGAACGGCCCGGTGTGCACGGCCACGGCGAAGAACCCGGCCGGCAGATCGATCAGCTCGACGCCGGGGGCCGGCGGTTGGGCCGGCGCGACCGGCAGGAAGGCGACCACCTGACCGGCATCCTCGGTGAAGAACTCATCGCTGTACGTCGCTCCGCTGGTGGCCGTGATCCCTTGCTGACCGGCGATCCCGCCCAGCAAGCCGAAGGAAGACTCGCACCAGGGGTCGATGTCGGTTCTGTCGACGTGATCGGAGACGCCGTACGCGCGAAAGGCGGGGATGAAGCGGTACTCGACGGGCAACGGCGGCGGAGCGAGCGTCAGCATCGAGCGGAGGGAGGCCACCACCTCCTGGGTGCGGACCAGCTCGGCCTCCATCTGGTCCAGGTGGAGGCGGATGGTCTCGTCCCTGGTGACCACATCGGGCGCCTCGACGACCGAGCGCACCTGGGCGAGTGGCATCTGCAGGTCGCGGAGCCGGCGGATCAGTTGCGCGACCGGGACCTGGGTCGTCTCGTAGCGCCGGTACCCCGACGACGAGTCGATCCGGGCCGGGGCGAGCAGGCCGATCTCGTGGTAGTGGTGCAGCGTCTTCACGCTCAGATAGGTGAGACGCGAGAACTCACCGATGGTCACCGACGGGGTCATGGAGACAGCCTGCACCCTCCGGTGGCCGGAGGGTCAAAGGCCGGACGTCGAATGACAGAGCGACCGCGTCCCGGGGGCGCGGGCGCGGGCGCTCTGTCAGCTTGGGTCTAGCTGTCGGTCACGCGTTCCACTTCTGATTGGCGGCGCCCGTGCAGCTCCAGATCTGTAGGGCTGTGCCGTTCGCGGAGCTGTTCCCGGTGGCATCGAGACACTTGTTCGCCTGTGGATTCACCAGGTCCTTGCCGCCCGTGTAGTTCCATTGCTGGGCGGCACTGCCGTTGCAGGTCCAGAGCTGGGTCTTGGCGCCGTCGGCAATGGAGCCACTGGTCACGTCGAGGCACTTGCCGAGGGCACGGACCGTGCCATCGCCTGGACGGGTCCACTGCTGCGCGGCGCTGCCGTTGCAGTCGTAGAGGTTGATCGCGGTGCCGTCAGCGGTGCCGGCGCCTGCCACGTCGATGCACTTGCCGCCGAGCCCGGTGATCGCAGTACCGGTTCCTCCGCCGCCGCCACCCTGGGTGCCGGACCAGGTGAAGGTCGCGGAGGTCTTGGTGGGCAGCGTGTAGACGAAGGACTGGCTACCCCAGTTCACCCGCACCGACTGCGAACTGCCGGTGGTGTTGAACGCGATCAGCGCCTTCGAACCGTCCGGGTTCTTCCAGGCCACGTTCTTGACCGAGGCGTTGGCGTTCGACTCGATCCGGGCCGCGCCCGGCTTCACGAACCTGGTCAGGTGACCCATCGTGTAGTACTCGACCGTCTTGTCGACCTGGCCGGCCCGGGAGCCGCCGCGCTGGATGGTGACCAGCCCGGTGCACACGTTGCAGCCGGCCCCGACGTACGGAAGCATGTTCTGGTCCTGGCCGAGGCTCCACTTGACCCAGGACTTGCTCCAGTTCCGGGTGTAGTCGATCAGGTTGTTCATGTCCTCGACCTGCTGGTTCGCGATCCAGGTACCGCCCGAGTGCTCGGTCATGTACTGGTTCACGGCCGGGAACTGGTTGTGGATCGTGTTCTGCAGGTTCACGTCACCGCCGTACCCGTGCCAGGCGATCCCGCCGAACAGCGGGTCGGCGCGCAGTCCGGCGTCGTTCAGCGGGACCGAACCGAGGTCGTTGTAGTTGCCCCAGTTGTAGTCCAGGATCATCACCTTGGTGTTGGTGATCCCGGCCGCCCGGAAGGCCGGCAGCAGGTGGTTCTTGGTGAAGTTCAGCAGCCCGGCGCCGTTCCAGTTCATCGACGCGTAGCCGGTGTCGTCGGTGCCGCAGCAGGTCGGCTCGTTCTGCACCGAGACGTAGTCGATGTGGTTGCCCTGGGCCTCGTTCTGCTGGACGTACTTGACGAAGTACTGGGCGTACATCGGGTAGTACTCGGCCTTCAGCCAGCCGCGGTTGGTGAACTTGTTGTTGTCCTTCATCCAGGCCGGCGCGCTCCACGGCGCACCCTTCACCTTGAGCGCCGGGTTCAGCGCCTTGGCCTGCTTGGTCAGCGGCACCACGTCCGCCAGGTCGTGGCTGATGCTGAAGTTGTTCAGGTCGCAGCAGGTGTCGTCGTAGGAGTAGTTGAAGCGGGCCAGGTCGGAGGCGCCCATCGGGTTGCGGGTGAAGGCCAGGCCGATCCCGTTCACCGGGTCGAAGAGGTCCTTCATCACCTGGTTGCGGGTGGCCGCGGTGATCGTGTTGCTGCTGTTCAGCAGCCAGGCGGCGCTGTCGGTGAAGGACGCGCCACCACCCTCGAAGGTCTGGTAGGTGGTGTTCTCGTTGACCGTGATGGTCTGGTTGGCAGTACCGCCGGCGGGGCCGAAGTTGACCGGTGTCTGCGGCTGCAGGCCACGGGTGACGACCCGGCCACCGGAGTCGCTGGTGGTGGTCAGCCAGACGTTCACCTGCTCCCCAGCGGCGTGCGCGGGCGCCGGATTGCCGATGCTGAGGCCGGTGGCGATCACGGCCAGGGCGGCGAGCCCGACCAGGGCGGGCAGGAGGCGTCGTCGTACGGGGCGGCCACGACGATGGGTCCGGGGCATGGCGGGATCTCCCTCTTGCTCAAGGGCTTTCACAGGTGGATGGTCCCCCCGGGTGTCGGCGTCTGCCCGCGCCGCAACAGGTGGTCATCACGAGGTAACCATCGGTGAATCACCCTGTCAACGTCAGGGATCGACTTTTTTCACGACTTATATTTATGCCTGGTCTTGACGTGAAAGCGTTCTCACAGCAAGCTGCCCACTGCGATTCCCCTGTCTCGTTCACGTCCGCCCCCGCCCCCCACCGGCCGGACAGCGTCATCCCGGCCGAGCGAGAAATGAGGCAACGCCATGAGGTTCCAGCGTTCCCGGTTCCGCACCGCGGCCCTGCTTGCAGCAGGTCTCGCGCTGGCCGGAACATCCCTCCTCCAATCCCCCGCCACCGCCGGTACTCCGGCGGCCGACTCCCCCGCCGCCGCTGCTGCCGCCATGGCTCCGGCGGCCACGATCTGGGAAGACACCTTCGACGGCCCCGCCGGTCAGGCACCGAACTCCAGCAAGTGGCGCTACGACATCGGCGGCGGCGGCTGGGGGAACAACGAGCGGCAGTACTACACCAACAGCACCCGCAACTCCGCTCTCGACGGCGCCGGCAACCTGGTGATCACCGCCCGCCGCGAGAGCGGCGGCTTCCAGTGTCACTACGGCACCTGCGAGTACACGTCGGCCCGGTTGCTCACCGCGCAGACCTTCACCCAGACCTACGGCAGTTTCGAGGCCCGGATCAAGATCCCCAGGACCCAAGGGATCTGGCCCGCCTTCTGGATGCTCGGCGGCGGCAACTGGCCGACCGACGGCGAGATCGACATCATGGAGAACATCGGCCGTGAGCCCAGCACGGTGCACGGCACACTCCACGGGCCCGGGTACTCCGGCGCCGAAGGCATCGGAGCGGGCTACACCCTGCCCGGTGGCCAGCAGTTCGCGGACGCCTTCCACACCTTCCGGGTCGACTGGTCGCCGAACCTGATCAAGTGGTTCGTGGACGGCATCCAGTACCAGCAGCGCACCCCGGCCGACCTCGGCGGGGACGCCTGGGTCTTCAACCACAACTTCTTCATGATCATGAACGTGGCCGTCGGCGGCTACTGGCCGGGCTATCCCGACGGCAGCACGGTGATGCCGCAGACCATGACGATCGACTACGTGCGCGTGTCCACCGTCGGCAGCGGCGGCGGCACCGGCGGCCAGATCACCGGCCTGGCCGGCAAGTGCCTGGATGTCGCCGGCGCGAACCCCGCCGACGGCACAACCGTCCAGCTGTACGACTGCAACGGCTCTGCCGCCCAGCAGTGGACCCGTCCGGGTGATGGCACGATCCGCGCCCTCGGCAAGTGCCTGGACGTGGCCAACGCCGCAACCGCCGACGGCAGCCGCGTACAAATCGCCACCTGCAACGGAAACGCCGCTCAGCAATGGAACTACTCAGCGGCCAGAGACCTGGTGAATCCACAGGCCAACAAGTGCCTCGATGTCACCGGCAACAATTCCGCCAACGCGACCCCGACGCAGATCTGGACCTGCTCGGGTGGCGCCAACCAGAAGTGGACCGCCTAGCAGTCTGAACCAGCGAGGCCGGGCACCCTAGGCGCCCGGCCTTGCTGCGTTTACGGATTGCGGTGGCCGGCGACCAGCGACGCGTAGTACTGGCCGGAGGTCTTCATCACCCGGGTGCCGGTCGGGTAGTCGACGTACGCGAGGCCGAAGCGGGGCGCGTAGCCGTAGGCCCATTCGAAGTTGTCGAGCAGGGACCAAGCGAAGTAGCCGGCCAGTGGAGCGCCCTGTTCGACTGCGCGGACGCAGGCGGCCAGATGCCCTTCCAGGTAAGCGGTTCGCTCGGGGTCGTCCACGTGGAAGCCGGCGTCCGGCTGGTCGATCCAGGCCGAGCCGTTCTCGGTGATGTAGATCTTCTCGGCGCCGTACTCCTTGGCCAGCCGCAGGATCAGCTCCTCCAGTCCGGCCGGATGGACCTCCCAGTCGAGCATCGTCCGCTCCGCGTTCGGACCCTCGACCTGGCTGAATCCCAGCAGGGGAACGGATTCGTCGGCCTTGATGATCTGCCGGAAGTAGTAGTTCAGCCCGATGAAGTCCGTCGGTGCGGCGATGATCTCGGCATCCCCCGGCTGCTCGGGGAGCTCGACGCCGTACATCTCGACCATGTCGGCCGGGAAGCCGCGGCCGCCGACCGGATCGAGCCACCAGCGGTTGATGTGACCGTCGGCGATCTGCGCGGCGCGGATGTCGGCGGCGCTGTCCGTGGCCGGTTCGGTCGGGCTGAGGTTGACCACGATGCCGACCTCCACCGGCTCCGGCGCCGACTCGCGCAAGGCCGCGACCCCGAGTCCGTGCGCCAGCAACAGGTTGTACGACGCTCGCACGGCGATCGCCGGATCCTTGATACCAGGCGCCATCCGGCCTTCCCAGTGGCCGATCCACGCGGAGCACAGCGGCTCGTTCAGGGTCACCCAGTCACGGACCCGGTCGCCGAGCTTCGCCCCGACCACCGCCGCGTACTCCGCGAACCGGTACGCCGTGTCGCGGTTCTCCCAGCCGCCGAGATCCTGCAGCGTCTGCGGCAGATCCCAGTGGTACAAGGTGACGAAGGGCTTGATGCCCTCGGCAACCAAATCGTCGACCAGGCGGTCGTAGTACGCCAGGCCGGCCGTGTTCACCTGACCGGAACCGGTCGGGAGCACTCGCGGCCAGGCGATCGAGAAGCGGTACGCGTCCACGCCGAGCTGTTTCAGCAGGTCGAGATCCTCGGGCCAGCGGCGGTACGAGTCGCAGGCGACGTCACCGGTGTCACCATTGTCGATCGCGCCGGGCACGCGGCAGAAGGTGTCCCAGATCGACGGCAGCCGGCCGTCGGCGTCGATCGCGCCTTCGATCTGGTACGCCGAGGTGGCGGTGCCCCAGACGAAGTCCTGCCGGAGCTTGGACAGCTCGACCATCGGTGACCCCCAGGGGGCTAGAAGGGTGGTTTTTTCACAGGATAGTTGAAGTACTGAAGCTGGAATAGGACGGCTGGTTCCGGAACCGCGCTCTCACGTCAGCGAGTCAGCGGATGCGGGCGGCCAGGCCGTGCGGGCGGCGGGTGGTGGTGGCGCCGCCTTCGCGGAGGAGGCGGAGGACCGGGAGGGTGGCGGCGCCCATCGCGACGGCGTCCCGGCCGAGCTCGCACAGCTCGATGGAGACCTGGGAGTACGGCTGGCGGAGGGCGTGCCGGCTGACGGCCTGACGAAGTTCGGGGAGGTAGCGCTCCCCCAGCAGCAGGCCGGACCAGCCGCCGAGCACGATCCGCTCGGGGTTGACCAGGTTGACCAGGTTGGCGAATCCGGCGCCGAGATACCCGATGGTGTCCTCGACCACCTTGGCCGCGACCTCCGAAGTACCGACCGAGTCGAGCAGGCCGATGAACGCCGCCTCCTCGTCGCCACCGGGCGCGGGCTCTCCGCCGTTGGCGAGCTGGAACCGTTCGAGGACGCCTTCGGCGCCGACGTAGGCCTCCAGGCACCCAACGGCACCACACCGGCACTGGCGGCCGCCGTACATGATCGTCGTGTGGCCCCACTCGCCGGCGCTGCTGCGGGTGCCGCGGTAGCTCGAGCCGCCGGTGACGAGGGCGGCGCCGACGCCTGAGCCGACCAGCGCGACCACCGCATCGGTCGCGCCGCGGCCTGCGCCGAACCACATCTCCGCCTGACCCAGGGTGTTCGCGCCGTTGTCGACCTGGATCGGGATGTCGGTCCCGGCGCGGAGCATCGCGCCAAGCGGTACGGCGTCCCAGCCCAGCGTCTGGGCGTGAACCACCGCATCCGCGGGGCCTTCGACCACGCCGGCCACGGCGACACCGATGCCGAGGATCTGCGCGGAGGAGACCTCGGCCTGGGTGAGCACGGCTTCGAGACCCTGCATCACGTACTTGACCGCGAGTTCGGGGGCCGGCTTCGGGGTGTCGATCGGGTAGACCACCGTGGCGAGGACGTTCATCGCCAGGTCGAACAGCTCGACGCGCACCCGGGTCTCACCGACCTCGGCACCGACGACGTACCCGAACGTCGGCGCGACCCGCAGCAGGACGCGCGGCCGGCCACCATCGGACTCGACCGAACCGGCCTCCTCGACGATGCCTTCCTCGAGCAGTTCGCCGACCAGGTTACTGACGCTGGCAGCGCTGAGTGAGGTCTGGTGGCCCAGCTCGTAACGACTCAGCGGACCGTCGCGGTAGATGCTGGTCAGGATCACCGAGCGGTTGGACCGCCGCATGTCACGCACAGTGGTCCTGCGTCCATCCATGGTATTTCGACCCGCCCTCGAGAATCCCGCTGTCAGCGCCCCTGCCTATGCCCCTCCATCATGCACCAGGGAACGCTCGCCCGGGCGGAGAGCGGCCCGCGTGGCGGCCGCCTGCCAGCCCCCTTCGTACAAATCGTGAACTTAGCTGTGATTCGTTATCGCGTCGTGATTGACGTGACCTGACTCACTCCGCTTAGCTCTACGGAACCGCTTCCGAAACCGGTTCCGAACATTCCGTTCACGAAGCGGCAACACAGCACTTCCACACCCCGACCGCCCGAGGGGAGTCACACAGTGTCGATCACCATCGCCGACGTCGCCGCCCGCGCCGGGGTCAGCAAGACCACCGTCTCGCGCGTCCTGAACGGCAAGGGCGAGCTCGACCTGCGGACCGCCGAACGGGTCCGCCAGGTGATCGCCGAACTCGGGTACGTGCCCAGCGCCCGGGCCGTCGGCCTGGCCCGCGGCCGGACCCGGATCGTCGGAATGCTGGTCCCCTCGCTCACCTGGCCCTGGATGGGCGAGGTGCTGCAGGGCGCCGTGGACGTGGTCGAGTCCGAGGGCTACGGCCTGCTGCTGTTCACCTGCAACCGGGGTGAGGAATCCATGCAGCAGTTCGCCTCCCAGGTCTCGGCGCAGTCCTTCGACGGCCTGCTGGTGATCGAGCCGGAAGGCACGCTCGCCTACATCGAACAACTGCACTCCCGCGGCTTGCCCGTCGTACTGATCGACGACCGGGACAAGCAACCAATGTTTCCGTCCGTCGCCACCACCAACCGGGCCGGAGGTGAGGCCGCTGCCCAGCACCTGATCGAGCTCGGCCGGCACCGTCCGCTGGTGATCACCGGCGTCGAATGGTTCGGATGTACCCAGGAACGCCTCGACGGTTTCCGCGACACCTACGCGGCGGCCGGGATCGAGCTGGACCCACAGCTCATCTTCGAGGGCGACTTCACCCACGAGAGCGGCCGCCGCGGCGTCCAGCAGGCACTGCACGACGGCGTCCGGTTCGACTCGATCTTCGCGCACAACGACCTGTCCGCCGGCGGTGCCATCCAGGCCGTCCGGGAGACCGGGCGGAACGTGCCGAACGACGTGTCGGTGGTCGGTTTCGACGACATCCGCTACGCCCAGCACACCGAACCGCCGCTGACCACGGTGCATCAGCCGATGCGCCAGATGGGCCAGGCGGCGGCCCGGATGCTGATGGGGTACTTCGCCGGGCAGCCACTGCCGGAAGAGCCCAAAGTGCTGCCGACGACGCTGATCGTCCGCAGTTCAACCGCCCCCGCGACCGTCCGTCACCACTGAACTACCGGCGGCGAGGTATCTGCCCATGCCTCGTCGCCGGTCGGACACCGATACCGATCCGTTAACGGGCTGCCTATTTCCATGAGAGCGCTTCCACGGCACGATGCGAAGCCATTAACCGCCAGTCGAAACACAGGAGGAACGATGCGAGCTCGACGCTCAGTCGCGCTAGCCCTCACGGGCCTGCTCGCGGCAGTCACACTGGCTGCCTGTAGCAGCGGGGACGAGAACAACACCAACGCCGGCACCGCCAGCACCGCCACGGTGCTGAACGTCGGCATGCCGAACGGGCCGCAGACGGAGAACCACAACCCGTTCCTCGGCTCGTCCTCGGGTGCCTCGCTGGGCTACCGGTGGATGATCTACGAGCCGCTGGTGATGATCAACGGGATCAAGCCGACCGAGGCCGGCAAGCCCTGGCTGGCCACCGAGTGGAAGTGGGCCGACAACTTCACCAAGTTGTCGCTGACCATCCGTGACGGGGTCAAGTTCTCCGACGGCTCACCGATGACCGCCGACGACGTCGCGTACTCGTTCCAGCTGCGCAAGGACAACGAGGGCCTGAACTCCGACGCGATCCCCTACGGGACCATCACGGCCTCCGGCAACAAGGTCGACCTGACCTTCACCCGGTCCCAGTTCGTGAACCAGAACAAGGTCCTCACCGTCTTCGTCGTTCCGAAGGCCCAGTGGTCCACCTTCAAGGACCCGACCCAGGACACCGTGAAGAACCCGATCGGCACCGGCCCGTACAAGGTGAAGTCGTTCACCCCGCAGACCACCACCCTCGAGGTGCGTGACGCGTACTGGCAGGACCTCCCGAAGGTCAAGGAGCTGCGGTACACGTCGTACAACGACAACAACGCGCAGACCACCGCGCTGGCCAACGGCGCCTCGGAGTGGAGCTTCGTCTTCGTCCCGAACGTGAAGGCCGTCTACCAGGACAAGGACCCGGCGCACCACAAGCTCTGGTTCCCGGCGAACCTCGGTATCCACGGTCTGTGGATCAACACCACCAAGAAGCCGTTCGACAACCCCGCCCTGCGCCGCGCGATGGACAAGGTGATCAACCGCGACGACATCTTCATGCAGGGTGAGGCCGGCTACTTCTACCCGAAGGTCGAATCCATCACCGGCATCCCGACCCCGGCCGGCGACTCGTTCATCGCTCCGGAGTTCAAGGACCAGAAGCACGCGGTCGACGTGGACGCTGCCAAGAAGGAGCTCACCGACGCCGGCTTCAAGCTCGAGGGCGACACCCTGAAGGACCCGACCGGCAAGCCGGTCACGCTGACGCTGACCAACCCGGCCGGCTGGTCCGACTACATCACCGACCTCGAGATCATCAAGGACAACCTGTCCACGATCGGGATCAAGGCCACCGTCGACAAGGCCAACCAGGATGCCTGGTTCAAGAACATCGACGAGGGCAACTTCGACGCCGCGATGCACTGGACCAACGGCGGCTCGACGCCGTACGACATCTACCAGAACATCATGGACGGCAAGATCCTGAAGCCCGTCGGGACCGGCAAGGTCAGCGGCAACTACGGCCGCTTCAGCAACGCCGAGGCGACCAAGGCGATCGACGAGTACGCCAACGCCACCGACGACGCCGCCCGCACCACGGCGCTGAACACGCTGCAGAAGATCATGGTCGACCAGATGCCCGTGATCCCGACCTCGGCGTCCAACGTCGGTGGTCTGTACAGCACCAAGAACTGGGAAGGCTGGCCTGACGAGCAGAACCAGTACGCGCCGGCCCAGCCGACGCAGCAGAACGCACTCCAGATCGTCCTGAACCTGAAGCCCGCGGGCGCCTAAGGAATCGCCGCGGCCGGGATCCCACCACCTGGGGGTCCCGGCCGCGGTGCCGCGATCTAACTAGGAGTTCGAAACGTCATGACGGCGACCGAGACAGAACCGGTGAGCACCGGCGACGTAGTACTCGAGGCCGAGGGCCTCACCAAACACTTCCCCGTACGGCGGGGTCTGCGCGACCTGTTCACCCGGGAGCGCAAAGCGGTGCACGCGGTGGACGACATCCAGCTGACGCTTCGCCGGGGCCGGGTCACCGCGCTCGTGGGCGAATCCGGCTCGGGCAAGTCGACGGTCGCGCGCCTGATGGCGCAGCTCTACACCCGCACCGACGGCGACATCAGGCTGCACGGCAAGTCGGTCACCGTGCACGGCGGCCGCAAGTTCCGCGCCTACTGCCGTCAGGTGCAGATGATCTTCCAGGACCCGTTCGCGTCGCTGAACCCGGTGCACACGATCCGGTACCACCTGACCCGGGCGCTGAAGATCCACGGCCGGGCCGGCAAGAACTCCGAGGAGCTCGAGCAGAACCTGCGCGACCTGCTGCTCCGCGTGCAACTGGTACCGCCGGAGCGCTACCTGGACAAGTTCCCGCACGAGCTGTCCGGTGGTCAGCGTCAGCGGGTGTCGATCGCGCGCGCACTCGGCGCGGATCCGCAGGCCCTGCTGGCCGACGAGCCGGTGTCGATGCTGGACGTGTCGATCCGGCTCGGTGTGCTGAACCTGCTGCGGGACCTGAAGGAACGCCTCAACCTGGCCATCCTCTACATCACCCACGACATCGCGTCCGCGCGCTACTTCGCCGACGAGACCCTGGTGATGTACGCCGGCCGGATGGTCGAGGGCGGCGACTCCGAGACTGTCACCCAGCACCCGGCCCATCCGTACACCCGGCTGCTGATCGAGAGCGCGCCAGATCCGGACCGGCTGGACCGGGTCGGCGACGCGAAGGAGGTGCCCGAGGACCGCGCCGGTGGTGAGCCGCCCAGTCTGATCGCGCCGCCGACCGGTTGCCGGTTCCACCCGCGCTGCGTCCACGCGATGCCGAAGTGCACGACCGACCTGCCTCCCCGCTTCGAGCTTCCGGTCGTCAGCGGCGAGGGCGAGCACTGGGCGGCCTGCTGGCTCTACGAGGAAGGAGCGGCGAAGTGAAGTTCCTGCTGCAGCGGATCGCGTTCTATCTGTTCACCGCGTGGGCCGCGATCACGATCAACTTCTTCATCCCGCGGATGATCCCCGGTGACCCGGTCACCTCGCTGATGAACCGGTTCCAGGGCCAGATGAGCACCGAGGCGATCCACTCGCTGTACGTGCTGTTCGGCCTGGACAAGAACGCGAGCCTGTGGAGCCAGTACGTCGACTACTGGGGTCAGGTCTTCCGCGGCGACCTCGGACTGTCGTTCACCTTCTTCCCGACCCCGGTCGCGGACATCCTCGGCCAGAGCCTGCCGTGGACGGTCGCCCTGGTCGGCATCACCACTCTCGCCAGCTTCATGATCGGTACGGCGCTGGGCGTGCTGGCCGGCTGGCGGCGTGGTTCCTGGCTCGACGGACTGTTGCCGGTGACCACGTTCCTGTCGTCCATCCCGTACTTCTGGCTCGGACTGATCGCGATCGCGCTGTTCGCCGGAGCTGGCAGCTTCTTCCCCTCCTCGGGTGGCTACGAGCCGGGGCTGGTGCCGTCCTGGAACGGTGAGTTCATCGGCAGTGCGATCCAGCACAGCCTGTTGCCGGCCATCACCATCCTGATCTCTTCGGTCAGCGGCTGGATCCTCAGCATGCGGAACATGATGGTCACGGTCGCCTCCGAGGACTACATCACCGTCGCGCACGCCAAGGGACTCAGCGAGCGCCGGGTGATGGTCAGCTACGCCGCCCGGAACGCGCTGTTGCCGAACGTGTCCGGCTTCGCACTGTCGCTCGGCTTCATCGTCGGCGGAACCCTGCTGGTCGAGATCGTCTTCTCCTATCCGGGGATCGGCTACAACCTCTTCCAGGCGGTCGGCTCCAAGGACTATCCACTGATGCAGGGCATCTTCCTGGTGATCACGATCTCCGTTCTGGTCGCCAACCTGATCGCGGATGTGGCGTACCTGCTGCTCGATCCCCGTACCCGCAAGGAGGGCTGACCGATGTCCGCACCGACCAGCACCATCACCGCGGTCACTCCCGAAGGACCGGTCGAGGCCGGAGGCGCGGCCAAGCGCCGCCGGCTCCGGTTCGTCGCGAACCCGAAGGCCGCGACCGGCCTGATCGTGCTCGGGTTCTTCTGCCTGATCGCGATCATCGGCTCGTGGATCGCGCCGTTCGACCCGTCCGCGCGCAGCAGCGACATCCTGCAGGGACCGTCCGGCAAGCACTGGTTCGGCACCACCCACCTCGGCCAGGACATCTTCAGCCAGATCCTGGTCGGCACCCGGGGCGTCATGTTCGTCGGTCTGCTGGCCGGCATCATCGCCACCGCGCTGTCCGTCCTGATCGGGGTCAGCTCCGGCTTCCTCGGCGGCGCGGCGGACGAGGGTCTGTCGGCACTGTCGAACGTCTTCCTGGTCATCCCGGCGCTGCCGCTGATCATCATCGTCGCCTCCACGATCCCGAGCGCGGGTGACCTGATGGTTGCCCTTGTCATCGGTCTGACCTCCTGGGCGTGGGGTGCGCGAGTACTGCGCGCCCAGACGCTGTCGCTTCGACGGCGGGACTATGTCGAGGCGGCCCGGGCCACCGGTGAGAGCACCTGGCGGATCATCACCGTCGAGATCCTGCCGAACCTGACCGCCATCATCGCGTCCGGGTTCGTCGGCACGGTGATCTTCGCGGTGATGTCCGAGATCACCCTGGCCTTCATCGGGATCTCGACCATCTCCGAGTGGAACTGGGGCACCATCCTGTTCTGGGCGCAGAGCCAGCAGGCCCTCGCCCAGGGCGCCTGGTGGTGGTTCGTGCCGGCCGGTCTGGCGATCGCGATCCTCGGGACCGCGCTGTCGCTGATCAACTTCGGCATCGACGAGTTCGTCAGCCCGCGGCTGCGCAGCAGCGGGCACACCCGGCTGAAGACCAACGACGGCCACACCGTCAAGATGCGGGTCGGATTCACGCCGGTCCTGCAGCAGAACGGCACCAAGGAACTGGTCACGCCGGTGGTGCGGAAGACCGTCGACGAAGCGAAGGGCATCTGATGCAGCGTGATCTGAAGGCACCCGTGCTGGAGATCAAGAACTTCAACGTCGACTACGGGCTCGGCGAGGAGTCGGTCCAGGCGGTCCGCGACGTCACCCTGACGCTGCATCGCGGCGAGGTACTCGGGCTCGCGGGTGAGAGTGGCAGCGGCAAGTCGACGCTTGCCTACGGCATCACCCGCCTGCTGCCCCCACCCGGCGTCATCAGCGGTGGATCGGTGATCTACCACCCGCCGGGCGACCAGCCGTACGACGTGATGGCACTGACCAACGCCGAACTGCGCGCGTTCCGGTGGGCCGAGACCTCGATCGTGTTCCAGGGCGCGATGAACTCGCTCAACCCGGTGCACAAGGTCTCCACCCAGATGCTCGACGTGATCCGGGCGCACGAGCCGCAACTCAGCCAGCAGGCGCGGGTCGCGCGGGCCCAGGAGATGCTCAAGCTGGTGGGCATCTCGGCGGACCGGATGGATGCGTTCCCGCATCAGTTGTCCGGCGGGATGCGGCAGCGGGTGATGATCGGGATGGCGCTCGTGCTCGAGCCGCAGGTCGTGATCATGGACGAGCCGACCACCGCGCTGGACGTGGTGATGCAGCGGCAGATCCTCGCCCAGCTCGTCCAGCTCCGCGAACGGATCGGCTTCTCCGTCCTGTTCATCACGCACGACCTTTCACTGCTGGTGGAGTTCTCCGACCGGATCGCGATCATGTACGGCGGCCGGATCGTGGAGTCCGCGCGGGCCGCGGACCTGTACAAACAGGCGCTGCACCCATACAGCGACGGCCTGCTGCACTCGTTCCCCGCGCTGCGTGGCCCTCGGCGTGAGCTCACCGGCATCCCCGGCTCACCGCCGGACCTTGGTGCGATGCCGTCGGGATGCGCGTTCCATCCCCGTTGTCCCAAGGCGTTCGATCCGTGCGCGGACACGATGCCGTTGTTGGAGGCGCCGACGACACATCCGGGGGAGGACCGGAACGTGGCGTGCTGGCTACATGCCGTCGAGCGGGTCAGGGGCTGACCCGCACACCCGAGTTACGGAGGATGGGATCTTGGACACCACAGTGGCACGGCAGG